>JBQTIJ010000077.1:0-10357 GCA_052388255.1 Phycisphaerales bacterium | reverse complement strand
GCGGCGGCACGCGTGTATGGGGTAACGGCAAAGTCAACTCGCCCGACCCCCCCCAAGGCCCCGCCGCCCCGCTGGGCAACGCCGCAGCGCATAAACCGAACAATGGACCGGGGCCGGGGACGGCCGGAGAAACGACGCTGAGCCCGACTTCCAACCAACTTGACGCCCGCGGCATGCCGCGAAAGCGGGTCTCCCCTGTCACGCTCGTGACCGAGACCATCGACAATCTGTGGGCGTGGTTTGGTCAGGACGCGATGCCCCGCATGGCAGCAGCGCTCGCCTATCGCACCATCTTTTCGCTCATCCCGCTCCTGCTCCTGAGTTTTCTGACCCTGCGGCTCTTCCAGAACTCCGGCGATGTCATTGGCGGCATGCTGCGGAAACTCCTCGACCTTTCGGGCCTCTCGGCCTTGGCGGTGGACGACGGCTCAAAGGTCGGCCCCTCCGTGCTTGATGCCCGGCCCGAGGTGCTCGACCAGATCCGCGCCCTGCTCGGCGCCGACTGGCAGGCCTATGAGGCGGCCCAACGGGTTGTTCGCGACGGGCAGGCGAGCAGTGTCGAACGCTGGATCACGCAGATGGTGACCAACTTCGATGGGATCAACTTCGGCGCGATCGGGCTGGTCAGCGCGGCCACATTGATCTACGCGGCGCTCTCGCTGCTGGTCGAGGTCGAGTCGAGTTTCAACGCGATCTACGGCGCATCGCGCGGGCGGTCGTGGGTGCGGCGGGTCCTGCAGTACTGGCTCGTCATCTCGCTCGGGCCTCTGATGCTCTATGCGGGGTTCATCGTCGCCGACAAGTTCAAAGAACTCTCGGGGTCGCTCGCGGCGGGAACCGGGCAGGCGGCCGGGCCCTGGCTCGTTCATATGACGGGGTATCTCGCCACCGTGAGCATCAGCACCGCCCTGCTGCTGGTGCTCTATGTGATCGTCCCCAACACGGTGGTGCGCTTCCGGGCCGCCCTCGTGGGGGCGTTCGTGGGCGGGCTGCTGCTCGAGCTCGCCAAGTTCAGTTTCGCGCGGTACTTCAGCGCGGAAGGGTACAAGTCGGTCTTTGGCGCTTTGGCGCTGCTGCCCCTCTTTCTGCTCTGGGTCTATATCATCTGGTTCATCGTGCTCTTTGGCCTCCGCGTCAGTTTCCTGCTCCAGAACGGCAAGCGCGGCGTGCTCCTGGGCGCTCTGCGTGCCTCGAACGGGCTGGGGCTCGCGGGGGGCTCGTGGGTGGAACCGGCCCGCAGCGTGGGGGTGGCCCTTGCGATCGCCGAGGCCTTCGACAAAGGACACGGGGCCCAGGTCGAGCGGCTCTGCGAGACGGCGGAGATCCCCGAGCAGAACACGCGCATGCTCCTCCAGCGGCTCGAAGACGCCGGGATCGTGCACCGCGTGGCCCGCGAGCGCGGCGCGAGCGCCGGAAAGTCCGAGGTCTTCATGCTCTCGCGACCGGCTGACCAGATCCTCGTGGGTGAGATTGTCGCCGTCGGCCAGTTGCTCGCCGGGCCCGTCGCCCCCGGACCAAGCGGCGAACTTATCGGCAAGATCCGTAAGGCCCAGGTCGATGCCGTGGGGCAGATCACACTCGCCTCGTTGCTCCGGCCAATTCGCCCGGCGGCAAGGCCGAACCCATCCGCCCCGGCCCCCGGGGTCGCTGCCCTTCGCGCTGGGACCGAGAACGGTGCCGCGGGCTCGCCGCCAGCCCATCCAGACGCGGATTCAGGGGGCGAATTGCCCCTCTCGACCGCAACCCCACCGCCGGCCTGAACGGAAGGGGGAGGGCGGCTCCTACCCTCTCTTGGCCGCCTTGCGCTTGGGAGCCCCGCATGCAAAGTCGAAACCGCCGCCACGTGCTTTTGTCGGTGTCGTTGCTCGCCGTGGGTGCCCTCTGCATCTGCGCCGGGTGTACGTACACGCGAGTGGTCGGGGCCCGGGGCTTTGGCTCTGAGCGCGTGCAGGTCGAGGAACCCTACCAGGAATCCGGGCAACTTGATCGGTGGATCTTCGGCGAAGACCCGGTCGAGAAGCAGCGGGCCCGGCAGAGCTACTGACCCACGCGGCCACAACCACGCGAAGCGCGCCACACGGCTACCAACCTTCAACCGGGGGTCGATACGCTTGCCCATGGCGCGAGCTCGAACGACCACCAAGCGCGCTCGCGCAGCGAGCACCCCCCACCGCCGGGCCGCCGTCCTCTCGACCGGCGACGAAATCATTCTTGGACAAATCACCGACACCAACGCCGGGTTGATCTCGCAGGAACTCGCCCTGCTCGGCATCCTGCCCACTGAGCACAACGCCGTGGGGGACCAGCTCGAAACACTCGCGACGGCCATCGCCCGCCTCGCCGACCGCAACGACCTCTTGATCATGACCGGCGGGCTCGGACCGACCGACGGCGACCTGACGCGGGCCGCACTGGGCCGCGTGCTGGGATGCTCGGAGGTCGACGACCAGAACGCCGCCGAGTGGCTGGCCGAATGGGCCAAGATTCGAGGCCGCACGCTCACCGGCCGTCAGATGCGCCAAACGCGCCGACCCGCGCTCGCAACCTGCCTTCGCAACCACCACGGCACCGCCCCCGGGCTGCATGCGGTCGTGAAGGCCAAAGGACGACGGTGCGACATCTATGCCCTCCCCGGCCCGCCCAGCGAGCTCAAGCCCATGCTCGCTGAGCAGGTGCTTCCCGCGCTGCGCCCCGCCCAAGACCAGCGGATCGTGACCCGCCTCCTGCACGCGATCGGTCTGGGTGAGGCCGAGGCGGTTGACCGCATGGGTGACCTGACCAGCCGCACCCGGATGCCCCTCGTGGGCATCACCGCCTCCGCGGGCGTACTCACGATCCGGATCCGCTATGAAGGGCCACTCGCCCTCAAGCCCGCCGAGAAGGCCGTCGCCGCCGCTGCCCGGCAGGTGCGACGGGCCCTCGGCCACCACGTCTTTGGTGAAGGGTCGCAGACACTCGCCGGCGCCGCCCTCGATCGGCTCGCCGAGGCCCACCAGTCCCTCGCGGTCGTGGAGTCGTGTACGGGTGGCCTTCTTGGCGCGATGCTGACCGAAGAACCCGGGGCCTCGCGGGCCTTTGTGGGTGGGTGGTTGACGTATTCCAACGAGATGAAAGCCGCGGAAGTCGGTGTGCCCACGAAAACCCTCACGACCCACGGCGCGGTGAGCGCGGCGACGGCTGAGTCCATGGCGCAGGGCGGAATGAACCGCTCAGGCGCCACCCACGCGCTCGCGATCACCGGTGTCGCGGGCCCCGGGGGCGGCTCAGAGAGCAAGCCCGTCGGCACGGTCTTCATCGCGCTCGCTACCCGAAGCGGCCCTTGCCGAGTGCAACGGTTCATCTTCCCCGGAGGCCGGAGCGACATCCGGACGCGGGCAGCGCGAGCAGCAATCGGCATGCTCTATGGTCATCTTGCCGGCCTCTCCGGCGGCTGACCACCTCAGGAACCGATCCCGAAGAACCCATGCGCGGTCCGGTTGATCTCCTCATGGAACGCCTCAAAGGGAACGCTCCGGAGCGCCGCAAGGGCCTCGGCGGTGTGACGCACCATCGCCGGTGTGCAAGGGCGGACCTTGCGGAGGGGCTCGGGGGAGAGATACGGTGCATCCGTCTCGACCATCAAGCGACCGGCCGGGACCAGCCGCGCGGCTTCGCGGACGTCCTTGGCGTTGCCATACGTGACAACCCCCGTGAATGAAACGAACGCGCCGAAATCGAGCAGGGCCCGCATGTCCGCAGGCGTCCCTGTGAAGCAGTGAAAGACATAGCGCTGCGCTGGCATCTCATACCGCCGCAGGATGGGGAGGAGATCGCCGAAGGCCTCACGGCAGTGCAGGATGATGGGCCGCGCCACCGGCGGGCCATGCTCCCCGCGCGCGCAGGCCGCGATGAACGCCAGTTGCTCCTCAAGCACCGCGTGCTGCACCGGGCGCGACGGATCCGGATAGTGGTTGTCAAGCCCAAGCTCGCCCCAGGCCACGCACCGGTCTGAATCCATGCACCCCCTCAGAATCCGCCAATCGAACGGCCCTTGGTCAGCATAGAGCGGGTGGACCCCCGCGCTTGACCAGACGCGCGGCTGGCTCTGCGCGATGACGAGCGCCGCAAGGGCATCGCGCGGAGTGGTCGAGATAGTGATGCACCCTGTGACCTGCGCGGCCAAGGCCTCAGCCAAGACCGTCTCCAGCCGGCCGGCAAAGTCGGGGCACGTGAGGTGGCAGTGCGTGTCGATCAACGCGGCGATCGGGTTTCGCGGCCCTTTGACGAGGCGCCGCTCAGCGCATGACCCAGCGCTGCTCGCTCAGGTCGATGGGCTTATCGCCGCGGCCGGTGAGTTCGCCAGTGACCACATAGTCGAGGCACAGCGTCTTGCGGAGCAGGACTTTCTCAGCGGCCCCGGGGATCGAGAGCGAGGTCGTCTCCCCGCTGAAGCCCGCGGCGTAGACCGCGATCTTCTCGGGCTTGAGGTTGTCCATCGTGAAGACCACGAGACCTTCCTTGGCGTTCTCCGCACCCTGCATCAGGTTCCCGATCACCGAGATCTGATCCTGCAGGAAGGGGTTTTGGCTCCGCTCGATGAGTTTCTTGCTCACCTCGGCCGGAACCGCACGCCCGGACTTGATCGTCTCTCCCGCGCCGAGCGAAAGCTCGAAGGAGGGCGCAAAGAGGAGATCGTCGCCGGAGTTGTTGGTGACCTTGTAGGTGCAGTAGGCGTAGGTCCTGGGGCCGTCCTTGTCCGTCGTGAAGGTCGCCAGCCGGAGGGGTCCCATCACCACATCAAACTGCCAGCGCCGGGGGACAGGGTCGGGCTCCGGTGCCATCGCGAGCGAGACGGCGCCAGCGGCGACAAGGGCGGAGGTGGTAATCCAGCGGGCGGGTGCAAGCATGGGCGTGCCTCAGAAGCGGTTGCGGAACTTCGGACGTTCCGGGCGGCAGGGTGAACCCCGGAGCCGGGTGTCCAAGTCAAGGTCGTAGTCTATGGCGGCCGATGGTCTGACCACAGGCCCCGGCCGCCCCGGCATCCGACCGGGCCCTCACTCTTCGGGGATACAAGGCCGGGCGGATCCGTTCTACTGCCGTCATGGTTCTCTTTAGACACTCATCTTCCGGTTCGGTTCCACCCTTTCGACGTTCGAGCGACGGGGAGGATCGCGCTCTCGGGGGGGCGAACCCGGCCCAGGCCCTCCCGCCTGCGCGTCTCGTCCCTGCAGAGGGGCGGCTCGCGGCGGTCGGCCGCTTGATCGGGGGCAGCGGCGACAGCACCAAGGGTGCGGAGGCCTTCATCGCGCAGGCCGAGCGCGATGGGACGGACCTCTCTGCCCTCTGGGCCGTCGAGAACGCCCACGAGCCCTTCGCCGAAGTCGCGCTCGCTGTCCGGTCGCCGGGCAGAACGGCCGTGATCTTCGCCTCCACACCGCAGGAACGCGAGCCGAAGGACGCACTGTGGCGGCGTGCCTCCGCCATCCGCGCGGCGGCCATCGACGCCGGTCCGCGCCTTGGCGCGCGGCTGGCACAATCGCTGGTGGAGCCGCACGAAGAAGCGCAGATCCGGGCCTTCACGACAGCGGGCTTCATGACTCTGGCGACGCTTGCCTACATGCGGCGCGATCTGCGCCGCTTCGGTCTCAGCACGCTCTCGGCCCGGCAGCGAAGCGCCGCCCTTCCCGCCGGGCTCATCGCCGTCGGCCACGCGGAAGTTCAGGCCGCCCTCGGCGAAGCCGGGGCCCGCGACCTGCTCCGCCGGGCCCTCGAAGCATCGTACGAGGGAACGCTCGACTGCCCGGCGCTCTGCGGGCTTCGCACCACCGATGACGTGATCGACTCGCACCTGTGCGTGGGCGAGTTTGACCCGCACCTGTGGTGGTATGTCCTCGAGGGAGAGGAACCCGCAGGGTGCCTCCTCTTCACGCCCATCCCGGGGAACCAGACCATCGAACTCGTCTATCTCGGGCTCGCGCCGCGGGCACGTGGGCGGGGCGTGGCCGATGCGCTCCTCTCCCATGGGCTGAGGGCGCTCGGCACCCGGCGCGAGCGGACCCTCGCCTGCGCGGTCGACAAAGCCAACTCCCCGGCCCTGGCCCTCTACAAACGCTGGAACTTCAGCGCGTTCACGGCCCGGACAGCCCTGGTGCGCGGGCTCTGAGCCGCGAACAGGACGTGCAGAAACTGTCGGTCATGAACGGATCGCAGCGCTTGACGGGACCGCGCGGCTTGCGCCGGAGTGAGTTGCGCGGTTCTCCACAGGTTCGGCCCCGTGCCGATGCGGAGCGCGTGGAAAACCGAGGCGCGAGGTGGACAAGTTTTTTTTGCGCAGCGGTTCCCCCGTAGAACAGCCCGGTTTTCCCGCTGTGGAATGGCGAATTCCGGGACCGCCTTTCTTCCCCATCGTCAACGGAGTGTTATGCTCAGCCCGGCCAAGGAACGGCCGGCGAGCGGGCAACCCGATTCCGGGGAGCACGCCTCGGCAAGGACAGGGACTGTGTGGGAAGAGTTGATGACGCTGTTCTGCTCGGTTCTTTGACCGGCCGGTTCGCGGCCGTAATGACAACTGAGATTTACCGAGAAGGGTGTGACCGTGGATGCAAGTCACGCTGCGCTGTCGGTACGTTCCGGGGCCGGCCACGACGCGGGCGCGACGTGGAAGCCACGACTGACGACCGACGTTGACGGGAACGACAAGGACGATGGCGCACCCATCGCACCCCAGCAGGGCCAGAGTGCGGAGGCCCGCATCACGGCTCGCGTGGCGGCCCAGATCGGTTCCGCCCAGTTTGACCGCTTCTTCAGCGGTGGCCGTTCGATCCGGTTGACACCCGGCGAGCTCGAGGTCGATGCGCCGAGCACCTTCGTGGCCGGACTTCTCGACCGGCGCTTCCGCGCCATGCTGAGCGATATCGCCACCACCGAGACAGGGCGCAACGACCTTCCCGTGCGCTTCGTCGTGGCCGGAGAACTTTCCGGCATGGTCGCTTCTTCCACGCTGTCCCCCTCGGCGCACGCTTCCTCCGCACAGTCCCCCCAGTCAAACAGGCCCAAGCGCGCCCCCACCCGCACGGGGATGCCAAGCGCCCGGTTCCGGCTTGAGGACTTTGTCACTGGGCCCGGGTGCGCCTTCGCGCTCGATGGGGTTCGCCGACTCATCGCGCCCCCCCGCGAAACCGCGCCACACGGCAATGGTCGGGCGGGCAAGCCCGGCACAGAGACACGCCGGCGCGAGGCGAGCATCCTCACCGTCTTCGGCCCTTGCGGCGTGGGGAAGACCCACCTCCTCCACGGCGCGGCCGCGGCCCAACTGGACGCTGACCCCGCGACGGTGGTCAGGGTCACGACCGCCGAGGGGTTCGTTGGAGATTTTGTCGCCGCCATCCGCTCCGCCCGGGCCGGGGCCGGTGCGCGCCCTGCCCGCCCTGAAGGGTTCCGGCGCGAGAACCGCGGAGCCGACCTCCTATGCATCGACGACCTCGCCGCGCTCGAGGGCAAATCGGCAACCCAGACAGAACTCCTGCACACCATCGATGCCATCGTGGCCCGAGGCGGACGGGTATTTGTCACTCTTCCAGAGCACCCGCGCCGCATGAAGGGCCTGAGCGAGGCGCTCGTCTCCCGGCTCCTTGGCGGGATGGTCGCGGGGATCGATGCTCCGGATGCGAATCACCGCCGCGCGCTCGCCACTGCGATCGCAGCCCAGCACGGGATCGAGCTTGACGACGCCGCCGCGGCCTATGTTGCTGAGCTCGCCGCCCCGGCCAGGTCACCCGGTGAGCACACGCTCCCCGCAGCAAACGGTGCCCACACGCGGACCCTGCGCCCCGGCGTACGCGAGATCGAAGGGCTCATCATCCGTGTGGAGGCGGTGCGCCGGCTGCTCGGCGAACTTGGCGCAGCGCCATCTCACGGGCGCGTGGGCGTGGTGGGCGTGCAGCGGGCACTTGAAGCCGCGGGAGTTCCCCTGATCACCCCGGGCCCTCGCAGCGCTGGCGTACCGGTGGGCGGCGTCGCCCCACCGGTGCGGATCGAGGCGATCGTGGAGGCCGTCTGTACCAGGACGGGCGTGAGCGCGGCGGAGATCATGGGCTCGGGTCGCCGACCGGAAGTGGTGGCGGCCCGCTCGCTGGCGGGGTTCGTGGCCCGGGCAGTGACGAAACTGAGCTTCCCCGAGATCGCCGCCGGGCTGGGGCGTCCCAACCACTCGACCGTGATCACCGCCTGCCGCCGGATCGCCACTTCCCTCGCCGACGGCGGCCGCGTCCCCCTCGCTGGCGGGCGCGGCGAATCGCTCATTTCCGACCTTGTCCGCGAGGTTCGCAGTGCCGTCGGGGCCTGATCAGCCGGTCATCGTTCCGGACCCGCGGCGGCGGCGGCCGATGTCACGATCGTGATGGGGATTACCTGCTCGGCCTCGGCCCCGGTGTGCAGGTCGCGGACCGAGACCTTGACCACGTACGCCCCCAGCGCGAGCGTCTGCGGGAGATCAACCCGCTGCACGGTGTAGAACTCGCGCCGCTTCTGGCGCGACAGGTCACGTGTCCGAGTCTCTCGCTCGAGATGCACCAACGTCCCCGTGTCGGTTCGTACCTCAATGCGCTGGGCGAGTTCCACCTCAAAGCGCGTGTCCTCTTCACCAGGCGCGACAGGTCCGAGCAGCGATTCCGCCGAGTGCGGCCGGTGCGAGAAGTGGTCGAGTTCCACATACACCAGCAAGGGCTGAACGCGCCCACCGATGAAGGCCCGCGATGCGAACTCCGTGTACTTGCCAAACGCTTCCACCCTGCGGCAGAGCAGAGCCCGCGTGATCATCACCCCTTGAGCTTGCGAGAGGGCAGCCGCGTTCTCTGAGAGGAGTTTGGCCCAATCCGCTTCGCTCTTGCTTGCCGGGTCCGCGGCTGCGGTCAGAATGGCCTGAAAAGCCGCCAGCACGTTCTTCTCTGTCGGCGAGAGCCGAGCATCAAGTTCGCTCAACCGAGCCGCCGCGGCTTGGTCGTTTGATGCGGCGGCAGCGGCCTGCATGGCCTGCAGGAGCGCGGCCGATGCCCCTTCGGGAACGATGGCGCTCGCAAGGTTCCGCAGCGCAGCGGACCTATCAGGCCCGGGCACGGTCGGCGGAGCGGTAGGGACCACGGGAACAGGCGCAGCGACCTCCGCCGCCGCCGCCTCGGTCGCGGGACGACGTGGGGTTGGCGGCTCACCACCGCCGGCGCGCACAGCCGGAGAAGGGCCGATCCCGAGCGCATCCGCACGGGCGGCGGCGCGTTGCTCTTCGGTCATGAGCTTGAACAGTTCGTCGACCTTGTCGGCCGCCGAAGCCATGGTGGGGACATCCGCCGGGGTTCCGGCAGAGCCCGCTGGTTCAGCCGGGCTCGGCCCGGATGAACCGCAACCGGCCAAGAGCGCAGCGACCACGCCAAGCGTCACTGAACAACGGATGGATCTGAGTGAGTCGAGCGTGAGCATCCTGCTCCTCGGCGGCCCGGGTGAAACACGGCGCGTGGGTGGTCATCCTGACCGACCCAGACCCCGGAGTATCGACCTATTTCCGGCAGACACCGGCAAATTCGATGGTGATCGCCTCCAGACCCCGAACAGCGTCGGCCTGGCCGGTGCGAACGCGCAGGGTGTACTCGACAATGTGGTTCATGAGCCGGGCGAGAGCCACCGGGTCAAGCTTCTTGGCCTGGGCGACAACGGCATTCCCCGCCTCGCCCCAGAGCCGAAGCCGCGACATGAGTGAGGGCACGCTCTCACCGGCCCGCAGCCCCCGGGCCGCCCCGTGGAGTTTCTTGGCAAGGTCCATGTACGTAAACGTGAGCGGTGCGGGATCATGACGGGAGATCTCGAGCATGTCCTGAAGGTGCAGCAGGGCCCGCTCAACGTCACCGGACATGAGCGAGGGCTGGATCTCCCAGAACTCCTCCTCACGCGTCGCGACCGTCAGGTCCGCCACCAGCCGCTCCGTGATCGGCTTGCCCGGGACGGCCACGGCGAGCTTGGCCAGTTCACAGTCGATCCGTCCAAGGTCGCACCCCACCGCGCTCACCAGCCGGTCCGCCGCGGCTTCGTCGATGGACGTTCCATGGCGGGCCGCCCGCGCGATGGCCCAGCGGAAGGCCTCATCCGCGCTCGGTTCTTCGCACTTGTGCAACCATCCGTCGTTGGCGAGGATGGCCTTGTCGATCTTGCCGGGCCGCCACGTCCAGGCCCGGAGAATCAGGCATGCGGCACGCTCGGGGTTGGCGGCATAGGCCTCAAAGACCTCGCGGGCCGAGCGCTGCCCGGGGCGACGCCCGGGCCCCGCGCTGGCGGGTCCTCCCCCACCACCCTCCTCATCATCGTCCGCGGCTTTGAGCAGTTCATCAGCGTT
>JBQTIJ010000076.1:0-9423 GCA_052388255.1 Phycisphaerales bacterium | reverse complement strand
GCACCGGGGGCGCTGCAGCACATTCCCGGCGGCGGTGGCGAAGTTGCGGACCTGCGGCGTCGCCGCCGAGCCCGCGGCCTGCGCGACCACGGGGGCATGCTTGAGCATGGCGGCCGAGGAGGCAATCTCAGAGAGGGTGGCGGTCGCGTCGATCACGATGCGGAGCCCTGCACCTTCGCCCGTGGTGGTGACGGGGGAGGCCTGGGAGCGGAGGCGCCGGATGTTGATGAGGAGGTCGGGCTCCATGAGCCCTTCCTTCATGTGGTCGAGCACATCGAGCCCGCCTGCTTTGAGCACGGGGAGGGTGTAGCGCTTCTCCTGAAGCAGGGACGCGGCCTCGGCGTGGGTGGCGGGGGTGGCGAATGCGAATCGGTTCACGCGGCACCTCCTTCAAGGGCGGCGAGAACCTTGTCGGGCGTCATCGGCAAGCTCCGTACCGGGCGGCCGATGGCGTTGAAGATCGCGCACGCGACGGCACCGGCGGTGGGGATGTGTGTCGGCTCGCCGAGCGGGCAGACGCGGGTGAAGTTCTTGCTGAAGAGAATCGCATCGATGTGGGGCATGTCCTTGGGGCCGATGAGTTTGTAGGCCTCAAGGTTTGGGTTGAGGACCGCGGCGGTCTGGCGGTCGATCACGCGGTCTTCGAAGAGGGCGTATGAGAGGCCCTGGATGACGCCTCCGATGATCTGGCTCTCGGCTGTCTTGCGGCAGACGACGCGGCCGCAGGACTGGATGGCGACGATGCGGCGCAGGAAGACCTGGCCAGTCTCGCAATCCACCTCGACCTCCGCGAACTGCACGCCCTGGCTGTGGCCGGGTCCGCGGCTGTTGTTGCGGGCGTTGCCGGCGTTGCCGGTGATCGAATCGACAGGGATCTGGGCGCACGCTTGTTTCCAGGTCTTGAACGGCTTGCCGCCCTTGAGCAGCTCGCCGCCCCTGAGGTCGTATTGCTCAACCTCGCCGCCGTTGACCTTGGCCATGGCTTGCAAGAACTGCGTGCGGGCATCCTCGGCCGCGCTCTCCATGGAGGGCACGGTGGCGGCTGCGACCTGCGACCCGCCGGACGCTGGCCCGACGGGGAAGGACGAGCGCGCGATGGAGGAGGTGACAACGTTCAGGGGCACGCCGAGGGCGGAGGCTGCGGCGATGCCCATGATGGTGCGCTGGCCGGTCCCTGGGTCCTGCGTGCCGGTGCGGCTTTCGACTGAGCCGTCGCGGTTGATGATGACCTGTGCGCCGGCCCCGCCGCCGCCAAGGTGCCACTCGCCCCCTCCGCAGCCGAAGCCACGGCGCATGGGCCCTTTCTGCGATCCAGTGGGAAGGCGCTTGTCCCAGCCGATGGCCTTGGCACCCATCTCAAACATCTCGCGCCGGTCGGGGGCTTTGTCGAGTTTCACGCGGAGCGCCACCGGGTCCATCCCGATGCCGTTGGCGAGTTCATCGAGCACGAGCTCTTCGATGTACGCCCCGGGGGGTGCGCCGGGAGCGCGGAACGGGCGCGGGCCGCCGGCGTTGAAAGTGACGCCCGCATCGGCCCGCTGGATGCTGCCGAGGTTGTAGTGGCGTCGGGGGAAGGAGATGCCGCCGCCGCCGCGGGAGACGCCGTTGCCGCCCCAGATGTGGATGAGCCCGCCGGTGATGGTGCCGTCCTTCTTGGCGCCGAGTTTGACGTATGCGCGGCCGGAGGGGCGGTTGCCGGTATCGAGCTGGTCTTCCTTGCGGTTGCAGAAGCAGTAGGCGGGGCGCTTGTACTTGGCGGCGACCTGGGCGGCAAGAAGGCCTTCCTTGCCCGCGCCGTTGAGTTTGCTGCCGAAGCCGCCGCCGACGAACTCGCAGACGAGTTCCCACTTGCCGCGGGGGAGGCCGAGCGGATCATCCATTCCGTCGCGTGCGGCGAAGGTGCCCTGGGTGGAGGAGTAGACGGTGGCGGAGTCGCCGCGATGGTCAACGCAGGTGCCGTGGGTCTCAAGGCAGGAGTGGGGGTTGCAGGAGACACCGTACCACGCATCGAGAACGAAGTCGGCTTCCTTGAGCACGGCGGCGGTCTCGTCGTTTACGGCCTCGGGCTTGCAGTCGTCGTCGGTGATGCCGGACTTGGCGGGCGTGCGCTTCCAGACGCACTTGAGCGCCCGCAAGGCCCGCCGCAGGGCAAGGGGGGACTCGGCCACCACATGCCCGACATTCTGGCCGTGGTATTGACCGCTCTTGCCGGACTTGAGCGAGACCTCCACCACGCCGGGGAGCTTGGCTGCGGCG
Source organism: Phycisphaerales bacterium (assembly GCA_052388255.1). Classification (GTDB taxonomy): domain Bacteria; phylum Planctomycetota; class Phycisphaerae; order Phycisphaerales; family UBA1924; genus JAEUIX01. Next base: position 7,167 of record JBQTIJ010000076.1, on the reverse strand, counting down.
GCTTCGTCAAAGGATGCAAGGTCGGCCGCGCCGAAGGGGCAGCGGACGAAGCCGACGAAGAGCGAGTTGGGGAGGTACCGATCGCGCCCGTACTTGGCCTGCCCGGTCACCTTGGCGACGGCATCAAGCCGGCCGGTGTTCTCGTCGGTGGCGAGGCCCTTGTTGAGCGGGCGGTTGGTGGTGGGGGCGTTCGTCGGATCGAACTTCTCAGCGAGCATGGTTGTTCTCGTGGCGCTCGAAACAAGGGGTGGTGGCGAGGCCGGGCGGGGAGGGCGGCGGTGTGGGACGAGGGGTTAGACCTTGGTGATTTCCATCACGGGCGGTTGGCCGCTGGCCTCAAGGCAGGCGTTGAAGATGTTGGTGTAACAGCCGCAGCGACAGATATTGCCGGCGCACCCGGCCTTGATCTGGTCGAGAGTGGGCTTGGGGTTTTCGTTCAGCACAGCGCGGCAGGCCATGACAAAGCCCGGGGTGCAGAAGCCGCATTGCATGGCGTCATGCTGCACAAAGCCGCGCTGGACAGGGTCGAGTTCGTCCGCGCTCCCGAGGCCTTCCACGGTGGTGATCTCGCTCCCCGCGGCGTCGAGGGCGAGGATCATGCACGAGGTGACGAGTTTTCCGTCCATGATGACCGAGCATGCGCCGCACGCGGCCCGGTCACAGACTTCCTTGGTGCCGGTCATGTTGTGGTGCTGACGCAGGGCTTCGAGGAGCGTGGTTGCTGGGTCGATCGACGCCTTCAGGGGCTTGCCATTGACCTTGAGCGTGACCTCGACGGCATCCGGACCGAGGACGGTCGGGCCCGCCGAGGACCCGCCGGCCGCGATGGCCTGGGCGGCGGTCGAGACCGAAGCGCCCGCGGCGGAGAGGCCGACGGTTTTGATGAAGGAACGGCGCGAAACGCCAGAGGCGTCCTGCGCGGGATGGGGATGGTCAGTGGCCATGGGGATGCTCCGCGAGCGGGGGCCGGTTCGAACCGACGGGCAGGCGTGTCAGTATACTGCCGGGTCGGGGCTTCTGTTGCGGCGGGAGCGAGCCCGAATGCAAGAACCGGGCAAGGGTCAAGTAAAAGTGGGAGCGCCATGAGAGTCCTGTCCGTCAACGTGTCGGCGATCCGCACCCTTGAATACGAGGGGAAGGTGGTCGAGACGGGCATCCTGAAGCGCCCGGTCTCCGGGCGCGTGGCGGTGGGGCCGCTCGGCCTCCTTGGGGATGCGCAGGCGGATCGACAGCATCACGGGGGCGAGCACATGGCCGTCTATGTGATCAACCGGGATATCTACGACCATTGGCGGCGCGAGGAGCAGCGCGAGGACTTTGAGTTTGGCACCTTTGGCGAGAACCTGACGGTTGAAGGGATGCCCGATGACGACGTGCATCTGGGGGACCGGTTTGCGATGGGCACGGCCGAGGTGGAGGTCTCACTGCCGCGGGGGCCGTGCGCGACACTTGGGATGGCGGTGCGCGACCCGGGGTTTCCGAAGCGGTACCTCTCGACCTGCCGGGTGGGGTTCTATCTGCGGGTGCTGACGCGCGGTGAGGTTGGGGCGGGGGATGCGGTGGTGCGGCGGTTCACGCATCCGGATCGTGTGTCGATCATGGAGGCGACCCGTACATACTACTTTGAGGCCCAGAACGCGGCGGCGGCGCGGAGGGTGCTGGGGGTATCGGCGCTTGGCCCGTTGTGGCGCGAGCGGCTGATTGAGCGTTCGGGCGGATGAGGCACTGCCGGGCCTGTGCGATGGTGGGGTCGCCAATTGAAAAGGCCCCTGCCTGACGCAGGGGCCTTTATCGTGCTGAACGTGGTTGAGAGGTCAGTTGCTGCCGCGGCGGCCGCGGGGCTTCTCTTCTTCGCCGCCCTTGACCTTGGTGTCGTTGGAAGAGAAGGTGAAGGCCTGGGGCTGGGAGTCGGGCTTATCGCTGACGAACCAGACCTGGCCGTTGCGGAGGTACATGCGTTGTGAGTCCTCGAGGTTGAGGGGGCGAGCACCGAGGCGGCCGAAGACGGCGATCTGGTTGCCGGACTCATCGACGGCGCGGTCACGGTCAAGGCCCTTGCTGACGGCGAGGGCGGGGCCATCGGTGGCCTTGGTGGCAACGAGGGTGGGGGAGAGGGGGAAGGCGAAGCCCTTGAAGTTGGGCGTCGAGTTGGGGCTCATGAGCTGCACCACACGGAGGCCGTTGCGGCCGTCGGCGACATAGGCGAAGAGGGAGGCGTTGGTCATGCCGACCTTGACATCGCGGGCGTCATTGATGATGCCCCCGGCGGTGAAGAACTGATCGAGTCTCGGGCGCTCCGGGGCGGTGACGTCCACGATGCCGAGGCCCTGCTTGCCGGCGGCGACGTAGGCATTTGTGCGGGCGATGTAGACGCGCTTGGCATCCTCCATGGGGACGAGTGCCCCGGGGACGATGCGCGGCGCGGCGGGGTTGGTGACTTCGACGACCTTGAGGCCCTGGGCATCGGTGACGAAGGCATAGCGGAACTGGACGGCGACCGACTGCGGGCTCGTGAGGGAATCAGTGCCGACGGTGCCGACGACCTTGGGGGCGAGGGGCTTGTCGATGTCGATGACAACGAGCCCGGCCTTGGCGGTGGCGTAGATGTAGTGGCCGGCGACCACGAGGTGGGTCATGCCGTCGAGGATGCCGCCGGGGTTGAAGGCGGTGGTGCCGTCGTCAAGCTTGGCCCGCTCGAGGAAGTTGTTCTGCGGGTCGCCGTCAAGGAGGGTGCCGGCGAAGGAGAGGATGAGGCCTTCATCACGATCGCCGATGTACAGGTAGGCGTACATGGGGTGAACGGGCTGCTCCGCGTTCACGTGATCCTCGCGGGCGGGTTCCATGATGCCCGCGGGCTTGGCGGTCGGGTCGTTGCTCATGCGGATGCGGGCGGGGTCGACCGCGATGGTGGCGGGGCTGGCGATGGCGACGGCGTAGGAGGTCTTGAAGCCCATGCGCTGGCCGAGGGGGGAGACGGGCGCACTGATGATGCGCTCGCTGAAGCCCTTGTTGTCGATGTTGGCGACGTCAAAGGCGAGGAAGCCGCCGCGTCCGCGGGCGGCGTAGAGGTACTCGCCGCGCATTTGGAGATCGAGAATCTCGGCGCCGTTGAACTCGAGCACGGCGTCCGCGCCGTGGTGGTAGGACTCGTGGATCTTGCGGCCACCGGCGACGAACTTGCTGTACTCGTCTGGATAAGCAAGGTTGTGGAGGTTGCTGCCGAAGACGGCCTGGGGCTCCTCACGCTCGGTGGCGACGACGGCGCTCAGGCCCTCGCGGCCCTCAGCGACGTAGACGAAGCGCCCGAGGAAGTTGACCATGTTGGTGCCCTGGAGGAGGAGCTGGGCCATCCAGGCGTTGTTGTCGCCCTCCTTGCTGACGTGGCAGTCTGTGCACATCTTGGTGGTGCCGACTCCGCCGGTGGCGTGGGGGAAGTGGGGGTTGAAGGCCTGGCCGCTATAGCCCTCGGCGCTCACCGTCTGGGCCTGGCTGTAGATCCACTCGCGCTGCGCGTTCTGGCTGCTGACGAGGACGGCGGAACTTGAGCGCACAGGGACGATCTTGCCGCCCTGCTTGACCGGGTCGCGCCCGGTGGCGATGGCCTTGAGCGTGCTGTCACGGCCGAGCATGTAGGTATCTTCGCGCAGGACCTGGTAGTTGTACTGGGTGAAGTTGCGGGTGTAGATGTTCTCGTTGTGGAGCATGGGCGTGCGCTGGTTGGCCTTCATGGGAAGGTGGCATCCGGCGCAGCTGGTCATCCACGAGGTGTGGCAGGTGTAGCACTCCATCTCGCTCTCGCCGTGGGCGAGTTTGAGGTCGTCGGCGATCTTCTTGCCGTTCTTCTCGACCGTGGGGATGTCGCCCCAGGTGATGGAGCCGTCGCCGGCAGGATCACGCTGAACCGTCTTGGCATAGCGCGAGGCGGAGGCCGACTGGGGGTTCTCCAAGGACCAGAGCGAGTTGGGGTTCACGGTGTCGAGCGTCTGGGGGATTTCCCAGACGACGTCGGAGTTCATGGCGGAGCGCTGCAGAAGGACTTTGTAGGTCTTGCCGTCCTTCTCGCGCTCGCTCCACTCAAAGCGCAGGCCCTTCTTGAGGTTGCGCCCGCCGGGCATGGCGGCGGGGCCGCTGCTCTTGAGGTTGGCATACTCGGTCAGAGTGCCGTGGCAGTCGATGCAGGTGATCTCGACGGCGTTGCGCGTCTCGCCATAAAGGCGGCCGTCGCCGTGCATGTCCTGTACGAAGTGGCAGTCCACACACTGCATGCCCTTCTCAAGGTGGACGTCCATGAGGTGGACGCCCTTGTCGAACTTCTTGGGGTCGTTGGCATCGATGACGGTGCCGGCGCGATCGAGCATGTTGCCGCGCTTGTCCTTCTTGTAGATGGCGCGGAACATCCAGCCGTGGCCGTGGAAGTCGGCGAACTGGTTGTGCTTGGTGCGGTCGTTGATGGTGGAGCCATCGCCCTTGCGGGGCGTGCCGGAGCGTTCGAGGAAGTCCGGCCCGGCCTGCTCACCGGCGTGGCTGGTGGCTTCGGGATAGAGATTGCCCCAGAGGCCCTTGAGACTCGCGCCCTCGGGGTTGCGGCGGAGCGAGAGCCACTCCTGCTCCGGGGTGGGCGTGCGCGTGCGGTTGGGATACATCAGTTCGCCGTCGGACTCGTTGTCCCACCACATGTACCCGAGGTAGGTGTTGGCGAAACTGGTGCCGGGGTGCATGTGGCAGACCACGCACTGGCTGTTGGGGATCTTGTTCGTGAGAACGTGCTTGATGGGGTGACCCGACTCGCGCTTCGAGATGGTGGGGTCCTTGCTGTCCGGGGCGGCCCGGCCCATGTTGCCGTACTTGGTGTACGAATCGGTTTCGGCGTAGGCGAGTTCGCCCTTGGCGTTTCGGGCGACGGCGTAGGGCGTGCGGTCGTTGGCATAGACCACGTGGCAGGCGGTGCAGCCGGAGTTTCGGTAGTCGCCGGGGTGGTCGTTGGTGCCGAGGAACCAGAGGATGGGGTCGAGCAGCCGGGTCTTCTGGATGCCGAGGAAGACGGGATCGGTGCGGAGGTTGGTGCCGAGGCCGCGGGGAGAGAGCTGCTTGTCGGGCTTGCCGGGCTCGACATAGATGCCGGGGATGCCGATCTCGGGCTGAGGGAGTTTCTGGCCGCGTTCGAAGATGCGGAGGATGTTGCCGGGCTGGGTGATGTTCCAGGTGGGAAGGGGCTCAAGGAAGGGGAGCACGCCGCGCTTGGTGAGTTCTTCCTGAGTGGGGTTCCGGTAGACGGACTTCTTTTCCTTGTCGTTGTACTCAAAGACCACGCCCTGCATGCGCTGGGGGAGGCCAAAGGGTGAGTACGACTCGCCGTAGGTGTAGACCTTGTTGTAGGTGGAGGCGTTGTTGTAGAGCACCGCGCCCCAGAGCTGCGCGCCGTGGGCCATCATCGAGTGCTTGACGCGGGCGACGTGGTGGCCGGCGCCCTCGTTGTGGCAAGAGCCACAGGCCATGTCGGCCACGCGCAGGTCGCCGGGGTTCATGAAGCGGATGAACGCGGGGGACTCGTCGTTGAGAAGGGCGTAGGTGTTCTCAGGGTTCCGCGAGCCGTGCATGTGGCGCGGATCGGCGTGATGGGCGTGCTCGCCGAACTTGCGGGTGCCGTCGCTGATCTGCTCCTTGCCGTACCACGCCTCAGGATGATCGGGCTGAACGTGGGCGGTGTGCATGGCCTCGAGATACGCGGAGTCTTCGATCGTGGTGCCGGCCTCGCCGGGCCGACCGCCGACCCAGTCCATGACCACTGCGCCGTTCTCCATCAGGGGCTGGCCCTTGTCGTCGAGCTTGGGGCCCCGGGCCGCCATGCCCATGGGGTTCATGACGTCGCCTTTGCCGCCGTGGCAGTCGATGCACATGATGCCGGTGAAGGCGGTGGTGTCGTGCATGTCCGGGTCGTCGGTGTACCCGTGGCAGGAGATGCACCCTTCGGAGCGTTTGAAGGCGGCCTCGTACGCGACGAGTTCCTTGTCGTCGCGGCGCGGTGCGCTCTTCATCATGCCGTTCAGGGCCTCGCGGGCCTTGGCCGGGTCTGAGTACTCGGCGATCTCGGCGTCGCTGCGGCGGTGGCTGCCGCGCCAGGAGTGTTCGTGCTCACAGGCGACGAGGGTGAGGCCCAGGAGGCCAAAGCCGGCGAACGCGGCCCACGCGGTGCGCTTGGTGCGGATCGTGCGGAACATACGGAGGACTCCGGAGAAACAGCGCCGACGGGGTGCTCGGCGGAGGTGAACGGGTGGTCAGAGAAGGAGGCAGGGACAGGCGGACAGGTGCGGCGAATCTGGGAGCTCAGTAGGTCAACGTCACGGAGAGGAAGAACTGGTAGAGCGTCTTGTTCTCGCCGTAGATGTCGTTGAACCCCTGGCCGGGGAAGAAGACTGATTGGCCAGCGGAGAGGATGACGTTGTTGTTCAGGAAGGGACGCCAATATTCAACAAGGTTCAGTTCGTAACCGTTCTCGTGGTGAATGCCCTGCTGGTTCAGAAGAAACTCGAGCGAGGACGTATCGGCGAAGTAGAGGGCGTTGGCATTCAGTGATGCCCGGAAAGTGGGTGTGATCTCGGCATCGAGCCCGGCGTTGAAGACGACCGAGCCGGGGTTGACGAAGTTGGCCACGCCTTCGATCTTGCTGGCCTTGAGCGAGTTGTAGAGCGACCGACCCTGATTGAGGCCGACGCCGAAGATGCGAAGACCCTGGTTCTGATAGAAGGACCCGGCACCGCCGGCGAAGTTGGGATCGTCAAAGATGCCGTCGAACCCTTCGGCGACGTCGTCCGTCGGGTCCGAATCACCGCTGGCGTAGACGAAGGAGACTTTGGGGCGGAGCCAGTCGTAGTCGACCGAGAGTTCCACCGCGGCGAGGAAGGCGGAGATATCGGTCTGGCGGCCGGCGAGGGGATTGCGCTCATCATTGCCGAAGGCGTAATAGAACGCGGAACTGATGTTGAGCCGGCCGATGTGGCCGTCGGATGCGAGGCCGAGGTAGACCGCGTCAAGGTTGCGCAGGCCGTTGCTGCCCACGACATCAGGACGGACGGGGAAGCCGTTGCCGTCGAAGCGTTCATCAGACTGGTCGTGGTTCCAGTGGAGCGAGGCCTGCACGGTGTAGCCGAGGAGGCCCATGAAGTCCTG
>JBQTIJ010000075.1:0-3048 GCA_052388255.1 Phycisphaerales bacterium | reverse complement strand
GTGGGGGGGGGGGGGGGTCTGTCGGGAGGGAGGCTGGGCTCGCTGGGGGCGGCGTTTGTGGTGGGGGATCTTTCCACCCTGCGGGTGCGGGCCCGAGTGGCCGAGGAGGATGCACCGCAACTGCAGGCCGGGGCCCGCGCGATTGCTCGGGTGCGGGGGATTCGACCGGTGGAACTGCCGCTGCGGATGCTGAGGATCGAGCCGCTGGCGGAGCCGAAGATGAACCTGATGGGGACGACAACCGAGCGCGTGGATACGCGGGTGGTGGAGGTGATCTTTGAGGTCATCGGGCCGGTGACGGCGCGGGTGTATCCGGGTCAGGGGGTGGATGTGTTTATTGAGGGAGAGGGGGCGGGTGAGAGCGGCAAGTGAGTCGCGAGTAGAAGGGAACCTGTTCTGATGTATGAATCAGACCGGCCCGCGGCTTGGCGTTGATGAGGGTCTTCGTTGTTGCTCGTTCGGGGTCACGCGGAGCGGGGCTGGGCCGGCTGCGACGTGGGCGTTAGGGGTCTGCGGTGGTTGGTGCCCTCGATCAGCGAGGCACTCATGCGAGTGGGGCTCGGCGTTCCGTGTGAGCCGTCCTGCGGCTGGCGCGTCTGCTGTCGCGAGCGAGACAGGATTCGCTGCGCTCGCATTGACGGGCGATCGGTCTCGGTCCGAGCGTGTTGTGCAGAGAGTTGGCCGAAGGGCAGCCAAAAAAACAAGCCCGCCGGCAAGGTGCCGGCGGGCTGTTGAGTGACCGGGTCGCTCATGTGTGTTCAGAGACTCGGATCAGTCCTTGAAGATGTTGAAGGTCAGGTTCGGCTCGGAGCCGGAGATGGAGTTGATCATGCAGAGGAACTGGTTGGTGCCCGAGAGGTTGCCGTTGGCGGCAACGTAGGTGGCGTCATCGGTCTCGCTGACAAAGAGGTTGTCAGAGACGGTGAGGGGGCTGGTGTTGCCGAGGCGGCGGTAGGTGAGGGTGGTGGGATCGGGACGGGTCTCGAACTCGACGTGGCTGTCGTTGTAGCCGATGTTGCCTTCCCAGGTGTTGCGGCCGCCGTGGATGGCGAGGGTGACGGAGTCAACGCCCGGGGGGTTGGTGCCCGTGGCGTTCAGGCGCCAGCCGGTGGCGGCGTAGACGGTGCCCTGGTAGCCGGGGCCGCGGTTGCCGAAAGAGGCCTCGGTGGTGCTGGCCGAGGAGGTCCAGCGCGAGCGCTTGCCGCCGAAGGCGGGGACGTGGGCGTAGGAGTTGTTGCCGACGCCCGCGACGCGGGGGGCGAGGGTGCCGGTGCCGGACTGGTTGGGGGTGCCGCCGAACTTGGGGTCCCAGAGGGCCGAATCCTGAACGGCGGTGCCGGTCGGACGGCTGCTCTCGTAACCCTCGTCGATGCGGATGCTGCCGCTCTGCTCAGCGGGGCTGTAGCAGATTTCGGGGCTGATGCCGCCGCCCTGGATGAGGATGGCGAGGATGTTGCCCGTGGTGTCCTTCTTGAACGCCTCGTTGGCGGCGACGTTCAGGGTCTGGTTGGCCTTGTCGAGAACGCTGGGGAGTGGGTACTGCTCCTTGTTCGCGGTGGCGAAGGTGAAGCAGGCCTGAACAAGGTTGCGGACCTGGGTGCCGCACTTGATCTGGCGGGCCGACTGACGGGCCTTGCCGAGCGCGGGCAGGAGGATGCCGACGAGGAGGGCGATGATGGCGATGACCACCAGCAGTTCGATGAGCGTAAAGCCACGGTTCTTCTTCATACATACTCCTTGACCCTGAAACAGGGTCAACCTGCTCCGGCCTCCCGATTCCATCGGGGCGCACCGGAGCGACTATTGGGGGGCGAGCCGGAACATCCGGATCGCCGAAATGGACGCGAGGCGGGAACACGAACGACGGCAACGGACAACGCACCTTGCATGTGAAGGCCCGTGCGGCAGTCTCGGCGTGGTTGGTGGCAGTTGTGTGGCGCGAAGGAGCGTGCCGAGGACCGGCACGAAGAACCAGCGCGAAACGAGAAGGGAGAGGGCCGCCGTACTCGCTCAAAGGCGAATGCAGGGCGACCCGGGCCGCGTTTCTCAAGGACTGAGGAACGCAGGTGAGCAGTCAGCCCATGGTGTCCAACACATGGTGAGACCTCTCAAGACCCGCCGCACGTTGCCCACGGCACCCTCAGCACCGAACGGCCTTGCGGCAGAGACGAGTGCTTGCGGTGGGGGCACCAGATTGTCGGCCGGCGGACGCGAGGCACTCAGGAATGAGTGCGGTGGGGAACCCCACCAATGAGAGCGGTTGGCTGCGATATGGAGTGCAGCGCGACGGCTCGGCCAGGAACACCAACAAGAGACAGGGAACAAAAGGCACCAACTCAGATTCTGGGCATCGACTCAGGTTGTCCGGGATGTGCGAACGCGAGTCACGCCCCGAAGGTGCACCGGGGCGAGCGGAATATTGATACCCCGCTCCACTCCAATTCGCAACCCTCCCGAGAGCGGTTGCATGAAAATTCGCAGCAATCGGGCCTCGCTCAGGCACTCCTTAGCAGATTCATTTGGGTTGTGTTTGGTTTTGGGGAGGGTTGGCGGCGGCTGCCCTCGCCGCGGCTTCGCGGGCCCGGGCGTTCAGGATGAACCCAGCGATCACGCAGCCGACGGCGACGCCGAGGATGTAGACACCGAGGCGTTCCCGGAAGGAGGAGCGGGGGGGGATGTCCATGGCGCAGGGTAGTGGGCTGGGGCATGGTGTGGGTGGCGGTGATGATCCGGTTGTGGTGGAGGGTCGCCTGCGATGGACGCACCGGCCAACCCGGGGACGAGCCCAGAGCACGAAGCGGGGCCGTGCGGGGATAACCTCAGCGTGCATCGATTCGCCGGGTGGGGGCGAAGACAGAGCGGTCATTGTGTGCGCCTGTGTGTTCCTTCAAGATGGGAGTTGTGTCCATGCTCATTTCAGGTCGACGTGCGTTCGCGGCGATGTGCGCGGTGTTGGTGGTGGCGGGGTCGGCCGCGGCGTTCTGGCCGGGGCAGGAGTCCAAGCCGCCGGTGAAACCGATGAAGGGGACGAAGAAGTCGTATGTGATC
>JBQTIJ010000074.1:0-5682 GCA_052388255.1 Phycisphaerales bacterium | reverse complement strand
CTCGCCGCTGTTCGGTCTCCTTCTCGAGCCGGTCAAGCCGCGAGCACCCAATGGCCCCGGCCATGTCGTTCATGCGGTAGTTGTACCCCACGCTTTCATGCAGGTACTTCTCCGTTTCGCCGTGGCTGCGGAGGAGTTTGATTTTTGTGGCGAGAGCATCGTCGTTGCAGGTGATGAGCCCGCCCTCGCCTGTGGCAAGGTTCTTGGTGGCGTAGAGCGAGTAGGTGACGGCATCGCCGAAGCGACCGATCCCCTGGCCGCCATAGGTCGCCAGATGGGCCTGGGCGGCGTCGAAGATCACCTTCAGGTTGTGGGCCTTGGCAAGGGCAAGGACCCCATCAATGTCGACGGGGCAGCCGTACATGTGGGTGACGGCGATGGCCCGGGTCTTGGGGGTGATGCGCTTGGCTGCGTCGGCAAGATCCACCTGGCCGGTGTCGTGCCGCGCGTCGCAGAAGATGGGGTTCCCGCCCCGCGCGACCACCATGCTGACGGTGGCGATATATGACCACGCCGGGACGAGGACATCATCGCCGCGGTCAAACAGGGGTTCATACGCAAGCTGCAAGGCCACGGTGCCGTTGGCGCAGGTCATGGAGTGCTTGGCCCCGCTCATCTGGCCGAAGCGGGTCTCGAGCTCGGCGCACTTGGTGGCGGCCCGGAGCATGCCCGAATCAAGGACTTTGTTCACCGCGTCCTTGTCGGCCTGCGAAAGGGCCGTCGACATGAACGGGACGGGCGTCCGGCTGACGGGCGTGCCGCCGTTGACGGCGAGCGTGCTGGCGGCGGGCGCTGAGGGGGCGGCGGTGGTCACGGGTGGCGCTCCATCGGGGTGAATCGGGCCGCTCTTGCGGCTGAGGGGATGATAGGTTTGGGCGTTCCGCAGGTCTCGGACTCGGCAAAAGCGATCGCAGAGCGTCAAAACTGCGCGGCCTTGTTCTTCGTATGGGAAGGTGGACGATTCGGCCCATTCGGTCCGATGTTCTCCCTCCACTATGATTCGGTCTATGTCAGCGCACTCGGCCTTGCCGCTTATCCTGATTGCCGGAATCCCCCTGTGGGCCTTGGCGGCTCCCCAGCCGCCCTCGCCGGGTGTGGGGTCGGCCCCCGCTGGCACGCTCAAGGCGGCTACAGCGCCCGAATACAGAAGTGCCTCCGAAGAATGGCGCGCCAGGCACCTTCGGTTCGGTGGCACGGAATGGCTCACTCGTGCCAAGCAGGACGCACCGCTGGGCTTCACCCTCGCGGTTGAGGTTGTTGAGATCATCGCGAAGGGCGGGACAGCCGTGAAGGCAGGCGACCTGCTCGTTCGCGGGCGCGATGGCGAGGTGCTGGCCGCGGTGGCGGCGCAGCGGGCCCGGGCCGACAACGAGACCGAGGTGACAAGTGCCGAGGCCCAAGCCGCCCTCGCCCAGACCCGCTTTGACGCGGTGGTGGAAGCCAAGGTGCAGGGTGTCCACAACAAAGCGGAGTTTGACGAGCGAGAAGCACAGTTGACGGTCGCCAAGATCGCGATCGACGCCGCCAGGAACCGCCTGAAGGAAGAGCGTCTTCGGGCGACCCAGCTTGAGGAGCAGGCCAAGCGGTACCGGGTGGAGGCCCCCTTCGATGGGATGGTCGACCAGGTGGTTTGTGAACTCGGCCAGTCGGTCAACGAGAATCAGCCCATCATGCGGCTGGTCGATATCAGCGCGTTGTACATTGACGTGCCCATCAAAACCACCGAGACCATCCTGCTGAACCTGGGCGCGAGCAAGCCCGCGTGGGTGCTCCTCGACCTGCCCGGAGACCCGGTGGTCCTCGACGGACGGATCCTCTATGTCTCCCCCGCGGCGGATGCCAGCAGCGGGACCCGGCGGGTGCGGATCGAACTCGCCAACCCCAAGCTTCTCCCCCCGGGGACGAACGCCAGCGTTCGGTTCACAATGCCCCCCACGGATTGGAACAACCCACAGTCAGCCGCGGCAGGCGGCAGCGAGCGAGCGCCCAAGTGATCGACCAGTCGAACCTGAAGTCGCCCGGATGGGCAAAGGTCATTGCGGAACTTTCGGCTCACTGCGCCGATGACCGGACCTATCTCGACCGGCTGCTCCGCATCATCGCCAAGGTGAGCACGGCCAAGCAGGCGGTGTTGGCCGTCCCCGCCGGCGGAGAAAACGCCCAGCCGGATGTTCGCGTGCTCTCGATCTGGCCCTCACCCGGCTTGACGGGCGAGAGCGGCGACAAAGTGGTCGCGCCCCCGGATGCGGCGGCTATCGAGTTCGCGGCCGATGTCCGCTCTGCGGCGTGGTCGGCCATTGACACCGCCCAGTCGCGGGCATTCTCGCTTGATGCGAAGAACCAGTTTTACGACGCGGCCCCCGGCGCGGGGACCTTGCTCGCTATCCCCGTCTCGGGCGGCACAGGGCTGACCCCGGGCGCAGCGGACAAGCCGGTCGCGGCGATCACGCTCCTGCTCGAGCCCCGCACCAAGCAGGCGATCCAGAGCACACTGGCGATGGCGGAGGTCCTCGCGGGCTACACCGCCGCCCACGCGGCCCGGCAGCAACTCCGGCGGACCCAATCGACGGGCATGGCGCTCGACCTCGCCACCCGGTTGATCGGCGCGATCAACTCGTCGACGAACTTCAAGGGCGCTTGCATGCAACTGACCAACGACCTCGCCAAGCAACTGGGGGCGGACCGTGCCGCCCTCGGCTGGGTGCTGGCGGACAAGGTGCGGACGATCGCGCTGAGCGATACCGAGTACTTTGACCGCCGAACGGCGATGGTTCAGAAGATCGAGGCGGCGATGGACGAGTGCCTCGACCAGGAACAGCCGGTCGTACACCCGGCACCACCGGCGGATCAGGATGTGCTGCTCTCGCAGGCGATCTCTCATGCCCATCGCGAACTGGCGGGCGGCAACCCGGGGCTTCGCATCATCAGCGTCCCCTTGCGTGACGGCGATAAGACCGTCGGGGTCATCACTCTCGAAACCTCGCCGCCTGCGGGGACGTCGGCCGCGCCGATCGACCTGCAGGCCGTTGAACTGATCCAGGCGGCGGTCGATCTCGTCGCCCCCGTCTTGCGGATCCGCCGAAGCGACGACCGCAACCTCGCCCTGCGGGCGTGGGATTCGGCCGTGCGCACTGGAGCATGGGCGGTGGGACCGAAGCACACGGTGTGGAAGGTGGTCGGTGTACTCCTCATCGCCGCAACCCTGTTTGTCACGTTCTTCACCATGACCTATCGCGTGGGCGCGGACTTCACGCTCGCCCCGCGCACACGCCGCGTGATCTCCGTGCCGTTTGATAGTGTGATCAGCGAACTCGGGCTCAACGCCGCGACGGGGAAGCCAATCGAGGCGGGGGCCAGTGTCAAGGCGGGCGACCTGCTGGTACAGATGGACACGGTCGAGCTTGAACTCGCGGCCCAGGAGGCCATGCAGAAGATCACGCAGGCCGAGAAGGAAATGACCGCGGCCCGGTCCGAAGGGAAGATCGCGGAGATGCAGCGGGCGGAGGCGGCACGCGGAGCGGCCGATGCCCAGTATGAAACCGTAACCGACCGCATCCGTAGGGCCCGGATTGTCTCCCCGGTCAGCGGGACGGTCCTCGCCGGCCGATTGAACGATCGCCTCGGCTCCTCGGTGAAACTCGGGGACAAGCTCTTCGAGATCGCGCCGCTCGAAGGCATCATCGCCGTGGCCAAGGTGGACGAGCGCGATGTTTCGTTTATCGTTCCGGGCACGACCGGCAAGCTCGCCACGCGCTCGCACCCCGGTGATCGGTTTGAACTGGTGGTCGAATCCGTGGTTCCCCTCGCCGCGGCTGATGAGGGCAAGAACCTGTTCGAGGTGCGGGCCCGGCTTGTGAACCCGGCCACTGCCTGGATGAGGCCGGGGATGGAAGGCATCGCGCGGCTTGACGCGGGGGAGCGGTCGCTCCTCTTCATCGGGACACGCCGCGTCGTCGATGCGATCCGACTTTGGCTCTGGTGATCCGTCGTCCCTTCGACCCGCACGCACCCCATGGACCGCCCAACTTTTTCACCATTCTGGCACCGTGTCCGGACGCTCAAGCCGCGTCTGAGGCCGCACGTGCAGATCACCCGTCAGCATTACCGCGGTCGGCGCTGGCACGTGGTTCACGACCCGGCCTCCAACCAGTTTTACCGGCTCTCGCCGATCGCCCACGACTTTGTCTGCTGCCTTGACGGCCAGCGCCCGGTCGAGGAGGCCTGGAAGGTCGCACTCGGCAAGTTCGGCGATTCTGCCCCAACACAGAACGAGATCATCGAGCTTCTCGGCCAGCTCTACAACTCCAACCTGCTCGCCATCGATGCCACGCCGGAGACCGAGCAACTGCTGCAGCGCGGCCGTGACCGCACCAAGAAGCGGATCGCCCAGCAGGCGATCGGCATCATGTACCTCCGCCTCAAGCTCTTCAATCCCGACCGGATGCTCACCTTTCTTGAGCCGATCGCCCGCCCGGTGCTGAACCGGTTTGGATTCATCGCGTGGTGCATCCTGGTCACCAGCGCGTTCGCGAACGTGCTCCCCCGCTGGAATGAGCTTGTCACGGGGTTTGATGCCTATGTGCTGAACGCCAACCCGTCGAACTACGGGTGGATCCTCGCGGTGTTCGTCTCGCTCAAGCTCTTCCATGAACTCGGCCACGGGCTGATCTGTAAACGCTTCGGCGGGCAGGTGCCCGAGTTCGGCGTCATGCTGCTGGTCCTCTTCCCCTCGCCGTTCGTGGATGCTTCTTCGTGCTGGGCGTTCCCGAACAAGTGGCAGCGCATCGCGGTCGGGGCCGGTGGCATGCTCTTCGAGCTGGCGCTCGCCTCCGTCGCAGCGTTTGTCTGGCTGGGGGCGGCCGACGGCTCTCTCGTCAAGCAGCTTGCGTATCACGCCATGCTCACGGCCTCGGTGGCCACGCTGCTCTTCAACGCCAACCCGCTGATGAAGTTCGACGGCTACTACATGCTGGCCGATTTCCTCGAAGCGCCCAACCTGATGCAGCGCTCGCAGCAGATGCTGACGTATCTCTGCCAGCGCTTCATCTACCGGATCAAGTCGGCCCGCTGCCCGTCGTCGCTGCCGGGGGAAATCGCCCTGCTCATCGGCTTCGGTGTGCTCTCGCTGCTCTACCGCGTGTTCCTCTTCTTCACCATCACGCTCTTCATCCTCGGGCAGTGGTTCATCATCGGCCTGGCCTTGGCGGTGTGGACCTCCGCGGCGTGGTTCCTTCTGCCTGTGGGCAAGTTCGTGCACTGGCTTGCTTCGGGCACGCAGCTCGCCGACAAGCGGGGGCGAGCCATTCTCACTTCGCTTGCGCTCGCCTGCGGCATCGCCCTGCTCATCGGTGCCGTGCCCCTGCCGGACTGGCGACGTGGCACCGGCGTGGTGGAATCTACTGCCCGCGCGAGCGTCTACTTCCAGACCGACGGGTTCGTCACGGAGTCGCTGGTGCGACCCGGCCAGCGCGTGAGCAAGGACGAGGTGCTCATGCGGCTGGAGAGCCCCGACCTTGAACGGTCGCTCACGGCCAACCGATTCGAACTGGCCGACGCGCGGGTCCAGCTCGCCGCGGCTCGGGCGGACGACGACGCCGCCGCCGCACGCGTAGCACTCGCGCAGATCGCGGTGCTGGAAAAGACCGGGGCGGCCCTCGCGCAGCGCCGTGAGAACCTCGTCAT
>JBQTIJ010000073.1:0-9158 GCA_052388255.1 Phycisphaerales bacterium | reverse complement strand
CGAGGGTCTTGGCGAGGTCGAGCGTGGTCTTCGTGGTCGCGTTCATGTTCGTGGTGTCCGTCGCGTGCGGGGGGTGCGTTTTTCCCGCTCGCGGTGGACACACATTGGCCGGCGGACGGGGAACAGGCAAGGCGTTCGGCCTGCATTTCTCGATGATTCTGCGACATGTGGGCAACTCTTCCGCCCATGTGGGCAAGTCCACGCGGGAGGTCCGCGATGACTCCCGAACACGCGCCTAGTTCCGGGCCAGCGGCGGGGGGACAGGGAACGTCCCGGCTCAACCCGGCGGCGTTGCCCGTGGCGGACGCCGCCCGCGTGCTCACCCGGCTTGGCGGCAAGCCCGTGACGGACGCCATGCTCCGCGCCGACATCGATGCCGGCGCGCCCGTCAACGCAGATGGCTCACTCAACCTCGTGCACTACGCCGCGTGGCTGGTGAAGGAGATGTCTGCAGGTGGCGATTGACCCGCGCAAACTCAAGCCCGGCGAACTCGCGCGGTTGCTCAACAGCACACCGCTGGGCGAGGTGATCAGCGAGCGTCAGCTCCACCGGCATCGCACGCGCGCGGGGTTCCGCGTCGCGGCAGACGGCGACGCGGGCAAGGTTGATCTGTTCCGATACGTGGCGTGGCTGGCGAGTACGCGGCACGAGGCGATCGCCGACGCTGCCAACGCGCCCGAAGGCCTGACGGGTTACGACGCGATGAAGGAGCGTGCCCGGCTCCGCAACGCGAGGCTCTCGCTGTCGGGACGCGACATTGGCGACCTGCCTCCCGTCGCGGACCAGGCGAGGAGGGAGAAGGCGGCCCGCGACTTCCGGTACTTCTGCGAAGCGTACTTCCCGCAGACGTTTCACCTCAAGTGGTCGGATGACCATCTGAAGGTCATCGCCAAGATCGAAGGGGCGGTGCTCGAGGGCGGGCTGTTCGCGATGGCGATGCCGCGCGGCTCAGGCAAAACCTCGCTCTGCGAGATCGCGTGTCTGTGGGCGTTGGTGTACGGGCACCGAGAGTTCGTGGCGCTCGTGGGTTCGGACGAAGAGCACGCGGCGGGGATGCTGGACTCGATTAAGGCGGAGTTGGAGAACAGCGAGATCCTCGGCGGCGACTTCCCAGAGGTCTGCCACCCGATCCGTTCGCTCGAGGGCATTCACCAGCGGGCTTCAGGGCAGCTCTACCAAGGCAAGCAGACCCACATCGGTTGGACCGCCCGAGAGATTGTGCTTCCAACTATCTCCGGATCGGTGGCGTCCGGGGCGATCATCCGTGTCGCGGGGATCACGGGCCGCATCCGTGGCATGAAGCACAAGCGTGTCGACGGTGTGAGCGTCCGCCCTTCGCTCGTACTGATCGACGACCCGCAGACCGACGAGAGCGCTCGTTCGCCGTCCCAGTGCGCCAACCGAGAGCGCATCCTCGCTGGTGCGATCCTCGGCATGGCCGGCCCCGGACGGAAGATCGCCGGCTTGATGACGCTGACGGTGGTCCGCCCTGACGATCTGGCCGACCGCATTCTCGACCGCGACAAGCACCCGCAATGGCAGGGCGAGCGGACCAAGATGGTCTATTCGTTCCCAAAGAACGAGAAGCTCTGGGCCGAGTACGCCCGCGTGCGGGCCGAGGGGCTTCGCGCCGACCGCGGGAGCATTGATGCCACGGCGTTCTACGGCAAGCACCGGACGGCGATGGACGAGGGAGCGGTCATCGCCTGGCCGGAGCGGTTCAACCACGACGAGTTGTCGGCGGTGCAGCACGCCATGAATCTCCGGCTGCAGAACGAGGCCGCATTCTTCGCCGAGTACCAGAACGAGCCGCTACCGGAGGTTGAGGTCGCCGACGACCTTCTGAGCGCCGACCAAATCGCGGCGAAGGTGAACGGGCACGCCCGCGGGCTTGTCCCGCTCGGGTGTTCGCACCTGACGATGTTCGTGGACGTGCAGGGCAAGGCGCTGTTCTACCTCGTGGCCGCCTGGGAAGACGACTTCACGGGGCACATCATCGACTATGGCACCGAGCCGGACCAGAAGCAGGCGTACTTCACGCTTCGGGATGTGCGCCGGACGCTTGGGGCCGCGTCGCCCCGCGCTGGCGTCGAAGGCGCGATCTACGGCGGCCTGGAGCGTCTCATCGAGGCGACGGTTGCTCGCGTGTGGCGGCGCGACGACGGCGCGATGGTCCGGATCGACCGATGCCTGATCGACGCCAACTGGGGTTCATCCACGGATGTGGTCTATCAGTTCTGCCGCCAGAGTCCGCACGCGAGCGTGCTTACGCCCAGCCACGGACGCTATGTCGGTGCCAGCAGCCTCCCGTTCAGCGATTACAAGCGGAAGCGCGGCGAGCGCGTCGGGCTGAACTGGCGCGTGCCGATCGTGACCGGAAAGCGGGCGGTGCGGCACGTCCTATTCGACACGAACTACTGGAAGTCCTTCGTGCATGCGCGGCTCGCGGTCCCGATGGGCGATCCGGGGGGCCTTTCGCTCTTCGGCCAGAAGCCCGAGACACACCGTCTGTTGTCGGAACACCTCACCAGCGAGTACCGCGTGCGGACGGAGGGCCGGGGCCGCACCGTGGACGAATGGAAGCTGCGGGTCGAAGGGCTCGACAACCACTGGCTCGACGGTCTCGTCGGCGCGGCGGTGGCCGCGTCCATGCAGGGTGCGGTGCTCTTTGGCACCGATGCGCGAGTGCCAAACCGGCCACGCATTCGACTGTCGGCCATCCGAGGAGACCGTCGCTGATGCCACGCGTGCGGCGAGTCGTCCCGACTGAGAAAGACCACCCCCTCGGGCTGGTGTGTCGTGGCTGTGGATGTCAGCACTTCCGAGTGCTCTACCTCAAGCGGATTGCCGGTGCGATTGTGCGCCGGCGGGAGTGCCGGCACTGCGGGCGGCGTGTCTCGACCAGGGAAGCCCAGGCGTAGCCCGTTCGATCTATCGAATGACTTGACCCAAGCGCTGCGCAAAGCGGACAGCGGCTCCAGCGACGGCGTATGTAGCCGGGAGACGTCTCGTCGTTTCGAGACGAGGAGCCTGCTGTGCCCGACGCCCCGCCATCTCCGGACCACGAACAGTCCCTCCGAGACGCCGCGTCGCAGCCTGCCAAGGCGTCCGTCGACGGCCAGTCCGTCGAGCAGCACCCGCTGAAGGACCAGATTGAGGCCGACCGCTACCTCGCGTCCAAGGCCGCCGCGAGGAAGCCCGGCCTCGGCATCAAGTTCGCCAAGATCGTCCCCCCCGGTTCTATCTGACCCGCCCATGCTGAAAGCCGGTGCCAACATCATGAGCCGGGTCGGTCGCGGGACGCAGTCCGCCTCTCCCTCCCCGGCGGCGTCGCGTGCTCCGCACGGAGGCGGATCGCGCGGCGGCCGTCGTTTGGTCGTTGCCAAGTTCGACTCAGCCAAGACCACACCGGAGAACCGCAAGCACTGGGCCAACGCCGATGGCCTCTCGCCCAACGCCGCGATCAACCCCGAGGTCCGTCGCGTCCTCCGCAACCGCGCTCGCTATGAGGTCGCCAACAACGCGTATGCCAAGGGCATCGTCCTCACGCTCGCCAACGACACCATCGGTACCGGTCCCCGGCTGCAGATGCTCACTGACGACGCCGATGCGAATGCTCGCATCGAGGATGCGTTCGAGCAGTGGTCACGGGCAGTGGACCTCCCCGGAAAACTCCGCACCATGCGGCTGGCCCGGGCCGAGAGCGGTGAGGCGTTCGCGCTTCTGATCAACAACCCCGGCATCGCGTCGGCGGGCTCGCCAGTCTCGCTTGATCTCAAGCTCATCGAGGCTGACCAGGTCTGCACGCCCCTCCTCCGGCGCGGGCGCAACGACGAGATCGACGGCATCGCGCTCGACGCGTGGGGTAACCCCTCCGCCTACCGCGTGCTCAAGCGTCACCCCGGGGACAGCGGCGTGTTCCGCACGCCCATCGACGACCTCACGGCCTACGACACGTTCCCGGCGTCGTCCGTCGTGCACTACTTCCGTCCGGATCGGCCCGGCCAACTCCGCGGCATCCCCGACATCACGTCGGCGCTCCCGCTGTTCGCGCAGCTCCGCCGGTACACATTGGCGACCATCGCGGCCGCCGAGACCGCCGCCAACTTCGCCGCCGTGATCTACACCGACGCGCCGGCCAACGGCGAGGCCGATCCGCTGGAGCCGATGGACGAGGTCGAACTCGAGCAGCGTCTGGCGACCGTCCTTCCGGGCGGCTGGAAGCTCGGCCAGGTCCATGCCGAGCAGCCGACGACGACCTTCGGCGAGTTCAAGCGCGAGATCCTCAACGAGATCGCCCGATGCCTGAACATGCCGTTCAACGTCGCGGCGGGCAACTCCTCGGGGTACAACTACGCCAGCGGTCGCCTTGACCATCAGGTGTACTACAAGAGCATCCGCGTCGAGCAGCACCACCTGCAGCTCGCCGTGCTTGATCGCATCCTGAAGGCGTGGCTCAACGAGGCCGTGCTTGTCGAAGGGCTGCTCCCGCAATCCCTGCGGACCATCGCCGCCACCTTGCCCGAGCATGCGTGGTTCTGGGATGGCGTCGAGCACGTTGATCCCGCCAAAGAGGCCAACGCGCAGGCCACGCGACTGGCCAACCACACGACCACGCTCGCCGCGGAGTTCGCCCGGCAAGGCCGCGACTGGGAGCAGGAGCTGCGCCAGCGTGCCAAAGAGCTCACTCTCATGAACGAGCTCGGCCTCGCGCTCGCAAGCGCACCGGCCGCCGCCCCGGCCGCGAACGCGCCCGCCGAAGACCCCGCAGATCAAGTTGATGAGGAGACCGCCAGTGCCAGTCACCGCTGACCCCAAGAAGACCATTCCCGCTCTCACGCTCACCGCAACCGCCGACATCACCGTCGTTGCTGCGGCTGATGGGCAGGCTGCGCCTCTCCCCCGCTTCAAGATGGTGGCGTACACCGGCGGCGCGATGCGTGTCGCGGGCTGGCGGCACCCGGTGGTGATCGATCTCGCAGGCCTGGCGGTCCCGTCGCAGGCACGCCCCATCCGCTTCGGGCACGACCCGCTCTCGGGCGTCGGCCACACCGATTCGATCCGCGTCGAGGCCGGGCAGCTCGTGGCGACGGGCGTGATCTCCCGTGACACGGGCGCTGCCAAAGAAGTCGTGGCCTCCAGCCGGAATGGCTTCCCCTGGCAGGCCTCCGTCGGCGCGAGCGTCGAGGAGTTCGAGTTCATCAAGGACAACCAGAAGGCGACGGTCAACGGCCAGGAACTCACCGGCCCGGTGAACGTCGTCCGCAAGGCCACGCTCGGCGAGATCAGTTTCGTGGATCTCGGCGCAGACGGCCGCACCAGCGCGAGCATCGCCGCGCTTCAGAACAAGGAGCCCAGCGTCATGGCCGACGAGTCCAATCTGATCCCTACCCCCTCCGCTACCCCTCCTGTCACCGGCACCGAGCAGACACCCGAGCAGATCCGTGCGGCGGCGCTAGCCGAGACGGCTCGCATCGACGCGATCCGCAAGGTTTGCGGCGGCAAGCACACCAGCATCGAGGCCCAGGCGATCCGTGACGGCTGGGACGCCACGCGGACTGAGCTCGAGGTCCTGCGTGCGAGCCGACCCAAGGCCCCGGCCGTGCATGCGCCAGACGAGAGTCTTACCAGTGAAGTGCTCGAGGCGGCATGCCTTCAGAGTGCTCGCTTCGCTGACATCGAGCAGCACTGCTCCGAGCAGGCCCTCGAGCTGGCGTCCAAGCAGTTCCGTCATGGCATTGGTCTCCGGCAGTTGCTTTGCGAAGCCGCGCGGGTGCACGGGTACGCCGGGGGTGGCTATCGCGACCATCGACAGGTGCTGGAAGCGGCGTTTGGTCGAGGCCTCGAGGCCGGCATGACCACGATCGACGTGGGTGGCATTCTCTCAAACGTGGCCAACAAGTTCTTGCTCGAGGGCTTCTTCAGCGTCGAGCGTGTCTGGCGGAGCATCTGTGCTGTTCGTAACGTCAGCGACTTCAAGACCGTTACCAGCTACCGCCTGACCGGCAAGGACCAGTACGAGCAGGTCGCCCCCGGCGGCGAGCTCAAGCAGGGCACGCTCTGCGAGGAGACGTACACCAACAAGGCCGACACCTACGGCCTGGTGCTGTCGATCGATCGCCGCGACATCATCAACGACGATCTCGGGGCGATCACCACGGTCCCCCGCAAGCTCGGGCGCGGCTCGGGCCTGAAGATCAACGACGTCTTCTGGACGGCGTTCATGAACAACGCCGCGTTCTTCAGCGCCGGCAACAAGAACTTTGTCTCGGGGGCGGACACCGCGCTCGGCATCGACGGCCTCACCAAGGGCGAGGTCGCCTTCATGGACCTCGTGGACTCCGACGGCAAGCCCACGGGCGTGATGCCCGCGATCCTGCTGGTGCCCACGGCGCTGTCGGCGATGGGTACGCAGCTCTACAAGAGCGTCGAGCTCCGGGACACCGCGCCGAACGCCAAGTTCCCCATCGCCAATCCGCACCAGGGCAAGTTCCGCATCGAGGTCAGCCGCTACCTCTCCAACGCCCTCTACACCGGCAACTCGGCCAAGGCGTGGTACCTCCTCGCGGAGCCATCGGATCTTCCGGTGATCGAAGTCGCGTTCCTCAACGGCAACGAGTCACCCACCGTGGAGACCGCAGAGGCCGATTTCAACCAACTCGGAATCCGGATGCGTGGGTACCACGACTTCGGCGTCAACCTGCAGGACCCGCGCGGCGGCGTCAAGAGCAAGGGCGAGGTGTAAGCCATGCCCGGGCAGGTCAGCACAGGTGCTGGGGGGCTCGGCGAAGAGCTCCCCGGCGGCCTTCAAAGCGGCATCGATCAGCAATCGGGCATCGACACTGATGGCCCACCAACAGATGGAGATTCAGGCATGGCTTCAGGACCAGCGAAGTTCGTTCAGGAAGGCGGCTCGATCGACTACACCCCCGGCGCTGACGTGCTCGTCGGCGCGGTGGTGGTTCAGGCCGACCTCATCGGCGTCACGCAGGCACCGATCAAGGCGGGCCAGCTGGGATCGCTCGCCGTCACCGGCGTCTTCGACTTCAACAAGGCGGTCGGCGCTGGCAGCGCCATCCCCGCGGGCACGCTTACGTACTGGGATGCGGCCGCCCAGAACGCCACCAAGAACGCGGCCGCCGGCGCAAACAAGCTGATCGGCAAGTGCATCAAGGCCACCGTGGACGCGGACACCGTCGTCCGCGTCCGCCTCTCCCAGTGATCGGAGGTACCCGTGGGCGACCTGCTCGATCGCGGCGCGGCATTCCTCGATGCCCAGCGTCACCAGCACCTCTCCCGCCCGGTCGTGTACCGGCGTGGCACGGACGAGAAGGAAGTCCAGGCCACCGTCGGCAAGACCGAGTTCGAGCAGGCCGACGACGCGGGTCTCATCCACCGCGTGGAGTCCCGGGATTTCCTTGTGCGGACGGCGGAACTGGATCTGGGCGCGGGCCCGATCCTCCCGCGGGCGGGCGATCAGGTGCGTGAGACGGTCGGGACGGCAGTGTTCGTGTACGAGGTCAATGCCCCCGGTGGGCAACCGCCCTGGCGCTACAGCGACCCGTACCGCAGGGTTCTTCGGATTCACACCAAGCACATCGGCACGGAGACGTGATGGCGGACTCAGGGAACAACTCCAACGGACAGAATGGCAGCGCCCGTTGGGCCGGCGTGGTCGTCACGGTCGTGCTCGCGGCGGGCGCGATGACCATCCAATGGGGCGTGGTGACCACCAAGCTCCAGCAG
Source organism: Phycisphaerales bacterium (assembly GCA_052388255.1). Taxonomy (GTDB): domain Bacteria; phylum Planctomycetota; class Phycisphaerae; order Phycisphaerales; family UBA1924; genus JAEUIX01. The sequence goes on along the minus strand of JBQTIJ010000073.1, from coordinate 1,411 downwards.
GTGGAGAAGCGCCTCGACGAGTTCATCGGCGAGGCCCACGCGATCCGGGCGCAGTACGCCGAGATGGAACGCAAGATCTGGTTCCTCGAAGGCAAGCTGTCCGGACTGACGTCCAACTCGCCGCGCCAGAGCCTGCCGACTACGGGCTCGCCCGTCATCGGAGGTGGCCCGTGAGCGCCATTGCCGCCCTCGCCGATGCCGTCGCCGCGCACGTGAGCACCGGGTCCTACGGACAGTCCGTCACGGCCGTCCGGATGTACCAGCCCGCGTTCACGCTGGAGGATCTCAAGGAACTTCGCGTGTCGGTGGTGCCGCGCACGGTGCAGATGACTCCGGTGACGCGGGACAGCCTGGCCATCGAGTACGTCATCGACGTGGGCGTGCAGAAGAAGCTCGCCGCCGATGGGGCGGACGCGGCGATCGATGAGCTGCTCGTGCTGGTCGAGGCGATCGCGGATCACCTGCGGTTCAAACGACTGGAGGGCTTCCCCGATGCGGCGTGGGTCGGGATCAGCAACGAGCCGGTGGTGTCGAGCGAGGCGCTCGTGCAGCACCGGGTGTTCACGAGCGTCCTGAGCGTCACCTACCGGGAGCGGAGGTAGCCATGCGCAACACGATCATCTTCGGCGTGGCAATGACAGACGAGCTCAAGCCGCTGGCGACCCAGAAGACCATCGCCACCTTCACGCTCACCGCGTCCCACAAGAACACGCAGGACCTGCTGCTCTCGGACGGCAAGTCCGACCCCATCGAGGTCGCCCCGGGCACGCAGTACCACTTCGAGCGGGTCAATCTGGCGGACATTCTGGTCAAGAGCAAGGGCGGCGAGATGGTCTTTGTGGTCGGCCACAGCGCCGAGTGAAAGGAGTCAGCGATGGCAATCAAGCTCGGCATGGAGGCCGCCCTCAAGTACAAGGTCGGCGGTCAGGGCGGCGCGGGTGCGTGGACGGCGTTGGGCAACACGCGGGACGTGACGCTCAACCTGGAAGCGGGCGAGGCGGACGTCACCACGCGAGCCAACAGCGGCTGGCGGGCCACGGTCGCCACGCTCAAGGAAGCGAGCGTGGAGTTCGAGATGGTCTGGGACACGGGCGATGCCGGGTTCACCGCCATCAAGAACGCCTTCTTCAACAACGACCCCATCGGCCTGCAGATCCTCGACGCGGCCGCGGGCCAGGGCCTGCAGGCGGACTTCTCGATCACCAACTTCAGCCGCAGCGAGGCCCTCGAGGAGGCCATCACGGTGTCGGTGACGGCGAAGGTGACGTATTCGACCACGGCGCCCTCATGGATCGGCAGCTAAGCACGGAGGCACGGATGCGGCAGTTCAAGGACAACGCGGGTCGGACCTGGACGGTGGACATCAACGTCGCCACGCTCAAGCGCGTGCGCGGGCTCACGGGCGTCGACC
>JBQTIJ010000072.1:0-19004 GCA_052388255.1 Phycisphaerales bacterium | reverse complement strand
TGTGCCGGAGCTTGTAGAACTCGAGCACAATCTCCTCATTCTTCAGGAGCTCGCTGAACTGTCGCGCGATCTCCTCGACCGCCAGTTGCTGCTCGGGCGTGCCGAAGTACATGAACCCGCGCCCTTCGGGGTCGAGCACGAACATCGGGCCGCCGCTCTCCTGACCCTGCTGCGACAACTGCTGACCAATCTGCCCTGCCACGAAGGACGGCGAGGCGTTCGCCAGGTTGCCCCGCCCTCCCTGCTGGTTGCCGGTCGTGCCCTCGAAACTCACGATCTCGCCAAGCTGTTGCCGCCGGCCCATCTGGGCCAGTTGGGCCGAGGCGCTCCCCAGCGGGTACCACTTGCCCTTGAGCTGGCTCGGGCGGTCGATCTCCAAGAGAAGCTTCGAGATGAACTCTTTTTCATCATCCCGCCCCCGGAAGACCAGTGAGTTGCTCTGCGGATCCGGGGTCAGCCGGTCCGCAATATTCGAGAGCGACCCACCCGCACTCGGGTTGCCGGTGGCCGCGGCCAGCGCGGCTTGCTGCTGGGCCTCCACGGTGTTCGCCCCCGGCCGGCCGGAGCGCGAGCCGAGCAGTTCAAGCAGCCGCTGCTTGGCCACCGCCGCGGAGATGTGCAGGATGTCAAAGTGGCTGATCGCCTGCTTGCCCTGCTCCTCGATCAACTTCTCGACCAGCGACTCGACCGTGTCGATGCGCCGCGGCGTGTCGTTCATCAGGATCAGGCCAAGGTCATCAAGAAACGAGATCCGCCCTCCACCGCCACCGCCTTGATTGGCGCCTGGAATAGCCGGCGCACCCTGGATCGGCGTCCCGCCGAGCAGGGCGGTGTTGATGAGCGAACTCAGCGCCGTCGGCCGCAGGCCACGGGTGGGGATAATCCGCGTGGTCGAGAACTCATCTGTGCCGAGCAGGCCCTTCGCCTCGCTCGCCATCGTGATGGTGTAATACCCGATCGGGTCGCGCGAAAGCGCCGCACCCTGAGACTCCACGATCGTCGAGAGAAAGGAGAGCAGTTTCTCCTTGGGGATCGTCAAGGGCGACCCGAAGTCCACCTTCTTCTTCATCGCCGTCAACGCCGCATCGGTCGTCACGACCTCGATCTTGCTCTCCTGAATGATCAACTCGACAATCAGGTTGAGTTCCACCGGCTCCGCAAACCGGCTGAACCGGTAGGCGTTCCCTTCAAGCACCAGCCCGGGAAGCGGCTCGGGTGCGCTCGGAGGCGGCAGCACGGTCCCATCTGCTGCGGGCTCCGGTGAACCCGGGATTAGCGTCGTGACCCCGCGCCCGCCGACACCCGTCCCCGCCGGGGTCTGGACCGGCTGAGGGGGGCTGGCCGCGGGCACCGGTGTGGACTTGGGCGGCGTGGTTGCGGGGGGCGTGACGGGGGCGATGGGTGTCGGAGTCGGTGGCTTAGGGGTCACCGGCCGTGCGGTAGGCGCGGGCTTGGGCTTGTCTTTGTCCTTGGTCGGGGGCTGCCCCGCCGCCGAGCTCGGCGCAGGCGCGGGCGCCTGCGCTGCAAGCGCACCGGAGTTCGAGACCGCGAGCCCGGCACACAACGCCACCGTCCACGCAAGCGGAACCACGCTCAGCGAGCGCGCGGGCAGGGAGGCCGGAAGCGGGCCGGTCACCGGGCTGTGTGCTCCCGGCTGGTCAGCATTGGAACTGGGGTGGTTGGTCGGCATTGAGTCCGTGCTCGTGGGTTCGGGTCTTGCCTTGGGGCCGTCAGAGAGGTCATCGTTCAGTGCGACAATCGAACGCCTGTTCAACGGTAGTCGTCGGGCCGAATGCGTAACGTCCCCGTCACGCCATGGAGCATCGGACTGATGGTCCGCCACGCTCTCCACTTTTTGCACCCACCATGCCGCGCGTCGTTTCTCTTCTCCCGTCCGCCACCGAATCACTCTGCTCCATTGGCGGGGCCGGGTTGCTCGTTGGCCGCTCCCATGAGTGCGACTATCCCCAGGGGATCGACCACCTCCCCGTCCTCACCCGGGCCCGAATCACCGCCACCGATCCCGCCGAGATCGATCAGGCCGTGCGCTCCGCTGGGGCTGCCGGTGGGTCGCTGTATGAACTGAACCTGCCACTGCTCCGCGAACTCCGCCCGGACGTGATTCTGACCCAGGACCTCTGCGAGGTTTGCTCGATTGACCTTCGCACCGTCGAGCGCGTCACTCAGGAACTCACCCCAAGGCCCACCGTGGTCTCCCTCAACCCCCACTCCTTCGAGGGTGTGCTCGATGACCTTCTGACTGTCGGCCGCGCCGTGGGGCTTGAGGCCAAAGCCCTCGTCTGCCTTGCCCAACTCCGGGAACGCTTCTACACCGCCGCCGACTTCGTTACCCACTTTGGTCTTGAGACGACCGTCGCCTTTCTTGAGTGGACGGAGCCGATCTTCATCGGCGGCCACTGGACCCCGCAGCTCATTGAGCGGGCAGGCGGCCACCACCCCCTGAACCCGACCCGTGCCCTCGCGGTCGCAGGGGCGGCGGCGGGACCCGTCGGCGCCAGCATGGCCACCGCGGGAAAGTCCGTCCGTGTGCCGGATGATGTTCTGGCCGCCAGCCGCCCGGATGTGATCATCATCGCCCCCTGCGGGGTCAACCTCGCAGAGGTCCCCGCCCACGCAGAACGACTGACTCGGCACGCCTGGTTCAGGGACCTCCCGGCCATGCGCTCCGGCCGCACCGTGCTCGTCGACGGCAACCAGATGTTCAACCGGCCCGGCCCGCGGCTCGTGGATGCATACTGCTTTCTTGTGGGCCTCCTGAACGACCGTCCGGAGGTGATCCCGGCCGACTTTCCCTACCTGCCGCTGCCCGCGGCGGGCGGTCCTGCCGATAAGGGACCATCGGCATGACGAGCCCATCGGTCCCACCCCAGCAGTCTCCCTTCACCATGCGCCATCGGGCAGGCCGCGCCCTGTGGTCGGTCGTCTGGTGCCTGCTCTTCCGGCCGTCACCCGAGTTCCTGCACGGCTGGCGGCGACTGCTCCTGCGGGCCTTCGGCGCGACCCTTGACGGCACGGCCCGCGTCTACCCCACCTGCCGCGTCTGGGCCCCGTGGAATCTCACCATGGCGAACCACGCCTGTCTCGGGCGCCATGTTGACTGCTACAACGTGGAATCGATCGTGATCGGCTCGCGATCGACCGTCAGCCAATACACCTATCTCTGTGGCGCGACCCATGACTTCACGCGCCGTGACTACCCCCTCCTCCCCGGGCCCATCACCGTTGGTGATGACTGCTGGATCGCCGCAGACGTCTTCGTCGGCCCGGGTGTTCGCATCGGCGAGGGGACTGTGGTCGGTGCTCGGGCCAGTGTCTTCAAGGATCTTCCGCCCTGGGTCGTGGCCGTGGGGAACCCCGCCCGCCCGATCAAGCCCCGCACCCTTGAAGGCCGCAACCCCGCAGGCACCCTTCCGAACAACTGAACGCTGATCCGGCTCCAACGCATCGGCGGGCGGCCCTTCTTTCACCTGCGGGCCCTCTTCCGGCCGATGCCCACTGCGCGGTTGGTGCGCGCCGCGGCCGGGGCACCAACGGCCCGCTTATCCATGCCACCCGAAACGCTCAACTCCGCCGACCGTCTGCTCCAGGCCCTTCAAGCACTCCCCTGGGGTGTTCACGGTGCGGTGGCGCTCGCGCTGCTCGCGGGGCTGGTGCTCTGGGCCTGCGGCCGGGCCGTTCTCAAACCCGTCACCCTGCTTGTCGGAACGGTCGGCGGGGCGATCGGTGGATACCTCGCCCTCCCCGTCGTGGCCCCCGAGGCCGGCGTCTCTCCTGCCCTCGGCGGGGTCGGTGGCGCGATCATCGGGCTCCTTGCCGCGATGCTCCTTTACCGTGCCGCCCTCGCGCTCGCCATTGCCTTTGTCGGTGCCGGGCTCTGCGGGCTCCTCGCAGCGGCCGTCCTCGGCACACCCGCGCCCTCGCTCAGCGTGCGCTCCGCCTTCCTTCCCGGAGCCCTTATCACCCTCCCCGCCGCGCGGGTCCAAAGCAGTCCCGATGACGAACTCCCCGGCGGGCCCGCCAACGAACAAGATGGGCCTGATGCTCCGAACACGCCGGTGCCATCGACCGACCCAGCGCCCACCGCGCCCGAGGCCTCTCCACCCGGTCCGTTGACAGTCCCCTCCACGGCTGAACTCATCGAGGCCGCGGACCACGCTCGCGCGTTCGTGCAGGCCCTTCAGGCCAAACTCAGCGAGTCCTGGCGGGGCTTGCCGGCTGGCCACCAACTTCTCATCGGCGGAACAACCGTCGTGGGATTCCTCCTTGGCGCGCTGCTCGGGCTCATCCTGCCCGCGTGGTCCGCCGGGGCCGTGACGGCCTTCGCCGGAGCCGCCATCTGGCTCCCCGCCGCGGCGTGGCTGGCACATGCCGCCGCGCTCCCCGTGGGCGTGGTTACAGACCTTCCCCCCTCGGGGCTCATCGTGGTCTGGGCCGTGGTCGGGTTGGTCGGGCTTGGGGCCCAGTGGACGGGGCTCATCCGGGCAGCAAGCAAGAGCAGTCGTCGCCCGCGGGAACCCGCGAAGAGCGCGGCGGACGACGCTCCCAAGAAGGCCTGAGCGTTCTTCGGCCCGCCACTACGCTTGTGCCCCATGCCTTCACCGCTCCTGCTCCGCAACCTCTCGTTCCTCGGCAAACTCGGCCTCAGCGGCCTTGTGCTCACGCTGCTGATGGGGCTCGCGGCGAGCGCTCAGCACATTGTCGATCACTACCAGAACCGCGACGAGCGTCCCGGCCTGACGCGCGATGACCTTGTGAGCGCGTATTCCGGCCTCAACGCCCCCGCGCCGATCCAGCAGATCGTGAGCAACGGCCACCCGGGCGGGGTCACCATCAACCTTGCCGAACCGGCCAAGGACGCGCTCACTCGCTGGCTCGCGAGCGACCGCATCGCCGAGAACTACGACAACATCGATTTTGCCGATCCCACCCCGCGCGACATCCTCAACACCTCTTGTGTCTCGTGCCACGGCCAGCGCAGCGAGGATGCCAAGGCCCGCGCCAATCCCCTTGAGACATGGGACCAGGTCAAGAAGCACGCCTTCCGTCGCACCATCGAGCGCACGCCCGACAAGGTCAAGGCCATCAGCACGCACACGCACGCGCTCGCTCTCGGCTCGCTGTCGATCGCGGTCGCGGCCCTCTTTCTCGCCACCGGCCTCCCGCGTCTCATCACCGGGTTCTTCATCGCCCTCACCGGCCTCGCCCTCATGGCGGATATCGCCGGCTGGTGGCTCGCCTCGTACTCCTCGTCGTGGGTCAGCGTCATCATCGTCGCCGGCGGCTGCTACAACGGCGGCACCGTGATCATGCTCCTGCTCATCCTGCTCCTCACTTGGCTGCCGCGGCGCTCTGGGCCAGTCGCGTGAGGGCCTCGCCCTTGAGCCGCCAGGTCGTCCACCCGGTGAGCCCCTCGGCCCCGAGTTTGCGATAAAACCCCATCGCGGGCTCGTTCCAGTCGATCACCATCCAGTCAAGGCGCGGGCACCCGCGCGACACCGCCACCGAGGCGACCTTCGCAAGCAGGGCCTTCCCCAGCCCAGACCCACGGGCTGCGGGCCGGACGAAGAGGTCCTCAAGGTACATCCCCGGTACACCCGTCCAGGTCGAGAAGTTGTGGAAGTAGACCGCGAGCCCCTCGGCCACGCCATCGACTTCACCGATCAAACACTCGGCCATCGGCCCTCGCCCCAGCCCGTCGCCAAAGAAGTGCCGGGTCACGCTCTCCACCGTCGCCACCGCCTCCTGCGGGGCCCGTTCATACTCCGCAAGGTCCTTCACCAAGCGCAGAATCAGGGGGATATCGGCAACGGTCGCAGGCCGGATCGTGAGGCGCATGCTCGATCGTACGACCAACCACACGCACAAAGGCCACGCGTTTCGCTGCCGATTGCCTGTTCAGCGCTCGATCTTCTTCTTGTTGTCCCCGCCCTGCCCCGGCCCCTTGGCCGCCGCCTCGCGCTCGGTGTTCAGCGTGTTGATCATCTGATCCCACTCCGCCTTGCTGAAGATGAACCCGGTCATCTGTCCCGTCTCCGGGTTGCGGATGCCCACGTTCGGGTCGAGCTTTGTCGCGCCGGTCGAGAGCAGTTCCCGTACCACGCGGCCCCGTGGCCACTCCTCTGTCTTGCCCGTGTCGGTGAACTTGATCGTCACCATCTCCGTCATGCTCGCGCTGCCGAACGCATCCTCGTTCCCGGAGGTCCGCGACACCGCAAGATAGACGGCGACGAGCAGCAGCACGCCCGCCACGCCCCAGCCGATCGCGGGCTTCTCACGGATCATGGTTCGGATGTTCTGCATGGATGAACCTTGGAGGAGGCAAGGGGGCGAAGAGCCAGCCCCCATCGGGCACGGTCAATACACATGACCCCAGTTGTAGAACGGCGCGGGCGCCCCGTGGCGATCGGGCGAAAAGTAGTACTCGCGGAAACTCAGCGGCTTCACCGACTGGTCCGCAAAGAGGAAGTTGTTGCCGCCGGTGTTCTGGCGGCCGTCGTTGGCCTTCTGCGCGTGGCGGGGGAACTCGTCGAGGGCATCGGTCGTCCACACCAGCGAATCGGGATGCGGGATCTCGATCATGCGCCGGCTGGAAACCCCCGTGAAGTAGTTCGGACGCGAGGTCGTCCGCAGCTCCGAGTCATTGAAGTAGTACTCGGTGTACCGCATCACCGTGCCGCCGCTTGTGAACGGGATCGGGCTGACATAGAACCGCCCGCCACCTTGCAGGTAACTGATATTCTGCGTCTCGCGGACGCTCGAAAGCCCCTTGGCCGCGGGGCAGTTGAACGCCTCCTGCTGCTGCACTGGGTTCTGCGTGATGTGCTGAATGTACTGCGGCATCTCCGCTGGCAGGTTGAACTTCGGGTCAGACTCTCCGCCCAGATAGGGCTGGAGTTGGCCCACCGCCGCCACCTGGAAGAACGGCCCGCCGGCGTTGGGCTGGTCGGGCCGGGCCTGCGGTTTCAGGTTCAGAAAGCGGGGGTCCTTCTGATCATCCATGTACCCCTGGATCGCGATCCCGATCTGGCGGAGGTTGCTCTGGCACATCACGCCCCATGCTGCCCGCCGCGCTCCCACCAGCGAAGGGAGCAGGATCCCCACAAGGAGCGCGATGATGGCGATGACCACCAGCAGTTCGATCAGCGTGAACGCCCGGACGTTCCGTGGGCATTGGCCTTCGTGTTGACGGTTCATTGCACCGATCTCCTTGGCCCCACAGCCGTGCTCGGGGCGGCCGCGCCGCCCATCTTTGGTTCTTTCAGCGTCGCGCCCGTCGCCGCTTCCCAGCGGACCGTCACGCTCAGCCCGGAGCGGCGTGCCTCGGCCGTGAGTTGCCCGGCCTCGATCACCCGCCCGTCAATCTCGCGCCCGTTCACGTGCAACACCGGCCGCGCCCCGCTTCCTGCCGCCGCGCACTCGCGCGCGTCAAAGCCCACGCGGATGCGCACACCGCGCCACGTCCGCGTCACCGATACTTTCCCCAGCGACGCAGGCGGGCACGGATCGATGCACAGCCCTGCCCCCTCGCTCGTCCACACCGGGCGGATGCCCAGCACCCACTCCAGCGACACGCGATTCAGCCACGCCGCGGAACCGGTGTACCACGTCCAACCCGCCCGACCGGGGAGGTCGCTCAACGGCCCGTCCACGTTTCCCGGCGTCACATACGGCTCGGCCCAGTAGCGCTCCGCCGCTTGCCCGCGCGTCGGCGGCGCGATCGAGTCCCACACCTGCTCCACCGTGTTCCCCTCCCGCATCATGCACGCCGCCATCAAGGCCCACGTGGCCGCGTGCATGTACACCCCGCCGTTCTCGCGGCTGCCCGGGCTGTACCGCGTGATATAGCCAAGGTCGATGTCGGGCGTGGTGTAGGCCGGGGCCAGCAGCAGGGGGCCATACGGCGAGAGCAGGTGTTCCTTCACGCTCGCCCACGCCCGGGTGGCCCGCTCGCGCGGCGCGATCCCGCTGATGATCGACCACGTCTGCGCGTTGAGGTGGATCTTCCCCTCCGCGCACGCCGAAGCGCCCACCCACGCTCCGCTGTCCTTGGTCCCGTATCGATACCACGCCCCATCCCACGCCACGGCGTTCACCGCATCCGCGTAGCGCTCGCGCCGGGCCGCGCAATCCAAGGCCCCAGCGCTATCCCCCGTCCGCGCCAGCACCGCCCCCCAGTCGCTCAAAACCTGGCACAGGAAAATCGCCAACCACACACTCTCGCCCCGCTCCGCCACGCCCATCGCGCTCAGGCCGTCGTTCCAGTCGCACGACCCGATATACGGAATCCCCCGCGCGCTGGTCCGACGGAAGGCCCGCGCCAGCGCCCGCGTGCAGTGTTCCTTGATCGTTCCCCCCGCCGCATCATCCACAAACGGGGCACGCCGGTCGAGGATCGCGTAGTCCTCGGTCTCGCGCAGGTAGTTCGCGACAACGAAGGGCAGCCACAGGTAGTCGTCGCTGCACGCCGTGTGGTTGCCGAAGTTCGCCAGCGCGTGCCACCAGTGATAGACGCTCCCGTCGGCAAACTGCCGCTCCGCGTGGAGCATGATCTGGCGGGCCGTCCCTGCCGGGTCGAGCGGCAACCACACCTGACTGTCCTGCAGTTGATCGCGGAACCCGAACGCCCCCGACTGCTGGTAGTAACCCGTCCGCCCAAAGAGCCGACCGCTCAAGGCCTGGTACGGGAGCCAGTCGTTGTTCAGGAGGTCAAAGTCCGGTCGCTCGCTCTCGATGCTTGTGGGAGCCAGCCGCTCCGACCACGCCCGCAGCGAACCCTCCACCGCCCCGGTCGCCGCCCCCGGCGCGCTGTACCTGTCGATCAACGACAGCGTCTCCGCCTCGCTCGCCGACACCGCGATCAGAAACCGGATCCTGATCGTCGCACCCGGCGCGAGCGTGAAGTCGCCCCCGAGCGCCGCCGCGGCATCCCCAAACCGGCCAAACCGTCCGTCCTCTGGGATCGCGCCGCGCATCGCAAGGGGCGCGGCCACGGAGCCATACTTGCCAAGGAAAGTCTGTTTGTCCCCCACCGCAAGGTCACGCTCGAAGGCCCCGCCCTCAACGCTCACCGCGTGGGCCGCCACATAGGGCCAGGGCACGTTCCAGTGCTCGCGCTCGCTCTTGCGCGGGATATCCCACATGTTCTTCGTCGCCACGATGGCCCGCCGGGCCCCGTCATGCTTGGTCGTGAAGAAAAGCCGGTGGAACTCTCGCTTCACATCCGGCGCAACCCCGCAGCACCATTCAAAGAACGAGGCGACCCGCAAGGCCCGGGCCCGCGCGCCTGTGTTCTTCAGTTCCAGCGTCCACACCTCAACCCCGTCCCCCTCCGCCACCGCGATCGTCCACGCCGCGCTGATGCCGTGGGCCGAGGTGTTGAAGGTCGTTGCGCCGATCGTGTGCGCACACTCATAGTGGTCGTGCTTCGTGCCGCAGGGCGCGGGTGCCACCGACCACGTATCACCGCTCTCGCGATCACTCAGATAGAGAAACTTCCCCGAGCAATCGCGGACAAGGTCCATCTCCCACCGGGTCAGCACATTGTGCTGCGCATCGTCATAGAAACTGAACCCGCCGCCGTTCTGACTGATCACCAGTCCATAGCGACCATTGCTGATCACGTTCACCCACGGCATCGGGGTGCAGGGGTCGGTGATCCGGAAGGTCCGGCCGGACGGGTCAAACTGACCAAAGCGGTTGGCGAGCATGGGCACTGTGAGGAAGGTGACCGCGGCCTGCGCCGGTGGCGACAACCGACCAGGCGGTGTGCCGGGTCGATGTAACCGCTTCCATTGTGCCACATGACCGGACGCTTGTCAAATCGGCCGCTTGGGCTGCTCGCTCCCCCGGAGCAGCGACCTCGAGAGATCAAGGTCCGAGAGCCCCTCCGCCCCGGCCGCTTTCCGAAGCGGGCGCGGCGTATCGACCGGTGCGTCCCCGAGCACATGGTTCAGAGCCCCCAGCACCCGGCCCGCCCCGCTCAAAGAAGTCACGCCATGGGCCCGAATGGCCGCCACCTCGCGCTCCACGGCCCGATCCAGTTCGCTCACCGCTGTGACAATCACACCGCGCTCCACGCCCCCATGGAACCAGATCGCCACAAGCGCACTGATCGTCGCCGCCGCCGTGGGCATGATCACGAAGAGCGAGACCCCTTTGACCCCTCCCACGAACGGACCCACACCCTCGGCCGCGCTTGTGACCGTGGCGTACCCACAGAAGACCCCCGGCAGCAGCGCGCCCTCCGCCCCCCACAGCACGCCCATCCACGGAACCGAGATTGCAGCCGTCGCCATCGCCCACACCGCCGCACGCACCATCTTCTCGACCCCAGGAATGGCCCCGCCCCCCGCCACCATCACGCCCATGACCGTCAGCACCACAAGCACCGCCGCAGCGCCCGTCCCCACGTTGGTCGCGAAACCGCTGACCACGCTCAGGTTCCGGTCCGTAACGCTCAGCACCCGGTTCGCATCGACCGCGGCTTCGGGCTTGGCGCCACGGGCCGCCACCACCGTTGGCGCGGGTTGGTCGCCAACCACGCTCGAGTACCGCACATCCGTGTAGGCCGCGAAGCAGTAGACAAAGAGCTGCACAATGGCTGCGAGGCAGACCACGGCGCAGCACGCGGCCACCCAGCCGCGAAGCGCGACGACAGCCGCGGAGACATGTGGTCGTTGCATCATCTCACAGTCCTCAGAAAGGTGCGCTTCCAAAGGGCGAACCAAAGGGCTATCGGCCTGCCGTGTCCACGTATGAAGCCCGCCGCAGTTCCCGGACCACGCGAACTGACCCCGGCTTTCGTTTCGGCCTTATCAGAACGCGAACCGGAGACCCGTCGCGGCTATACTTTCAAAGTTTCTTGAAAACTCGTTCAGAATCCATGGCTACCACGCTTCAACCCCTTCCTGAACACGCTTCGCTCGACGGACTCGACCAGGGTCTGCTCCTTGCCGTCGCTCAGGGACATGCCCGTCTAACGCCCGAGCAGGCCCTCTCGGTCTACCGAGGTCTCTCTCTGAACGAACTCTCCCGGCTTGCGGATCTCCGCTGTCGATCGCTCCATGGCGATTCGCTTCGCACGTATGTCATCGATCGCAACATCAACTACACGAACGTGTGCAACGCCCGGTGTACCTTCTGTGCCTTCCGGCGCGACGAGGGCGACCACGACGCGTACACACTCTCGTATGAGCAGATCCATGAGAAGATCGCGCAGCTCTCGGCCATCGGCGGCACGCAGATTCTGATGCAGGGGGGGATGAACCCGGCCCTGCCCCTTGAGTGGTACCTCAAACTGTTGACCTCGATCCGCGAGCGGTTCCCGCACATCCACGTTCACGCCTTCAGCCCGCCGGAGATGATCGAGTTCGTCCATTTCTTTGATCCCCCCGGCCGCACACTCGCCGAAAAAATCCGCTGGGTGCTGGTGCGTCTCAAGGACGCCGGGTTGCAGTCGCTTCCCGGAGGGGGCGGCGAGATCTTCGCTCCCGCCGTGCGCCGCAAGATCGGGCTGGGCAAGTGCGATGCCGATGCCTGGCTCACCACCATGCACGTAGCCCACACGCTCGGCATGTTCACGAGCGCCACCATGATGTTCGGCCATATCGAGGCGCCTGCCGACCGCGTGCACCACATGCTCCTCGTCCGCCAGTGGCAGGACATCGCTCTCGGTCGGTCGGTCACTCGCGCCGTCGCGGGCGGCCCACATGAGAATCTCCTCCCGCGCGAAGGCCCCCTCGGCCACTATGTCGCCTTCATCTCCTGGCCCTTCCAGCGCGAAAACACGCCCCTCGGGCGCGTCCCCGATTGGGGGCAGGACCCGGCCGAACTCGCGGGCACCGACGGCGCGGTCTTCCCGGCCGAGGCCTTCAGCACCGTTGACGGCCGGGGCGACCCCGCGGACCTCCCTGAATCCCACCACGCCCGCCGCACCTTTGGGCGGCGCGTCCGCATGAGCGGCGCAACCGACTACCTGCGCACTCAGGCGCTCTCGCGGCTCATGCTTGACAACGTCTACTCGATCGGATCCTCATGGGTCACCATGGGTCCGCACATCGGGCAGGTCGGCCTCACGGCCGGCGCGAACGACATGGGCAGCGTGATGATGGAGGAGAACGTTGTCTCTTCCGCCGGCACGACGTATTGCCTTGATGAGGCCGTGCTCTGCCGGCTCGTGCGCGACGCGGGCTTTGTCCCCGCGCAGCGCAACAACACCTACGACATCCTCCGCACCCACCACGACGCCGTCCTCTCGCCCGACGGGCGCGTGACCGATTGGTCACAGCACCGGGCAAGGGCGATGCACCAGCAGGCCGCCCGCGAGCCCAAGGTCGCCGTCACCGTCGGCGGACGGGCCTGAAGAATCACGAAGCGCCCATGCCGGGCAGACGCGGCGCGGCGTCCGCAGGGTCGAGCGTGCGGGCCCGGATGGTGACCTGGCCCACGTCCTTGATCGTCTTGGTGCTCCGGCCTCCGGAGCCCTCAAACTCGCGCAGCGTCGGGAGCAGGCGGCTCTCCACCGAGCCGACCAGCGCGTTGAACTTGCTCACCGTGCTCACCGCGGCGTCGCCCACATCGGACATCAGCGAGAGCATCTTCGCGAACCGCTCGTGAAGCTCCTGCGCCAGTTCGCGCAGCTTCGCCGCGTCCTCGCTGATCTTCTGCTCCTGGAAGCCGACGGCCACAGCCCGGAGCAGGGCGATCAGCGTACACGGCCCGGCGAGGATCACGTTCAGGGCCGCGGCGTCCTCGATCAGCGACGGCCGCCGCTGCAGCGCAGCTTCGATGAACCGCTCTGAGGGGACAAACATCACCACAAACTCCGCCGAGCTTGCGTATTCCTTGCGGGAAAGGTCCGTCGCCTGACGGGCGATGGCCGTGGCGAAGCGGTCAAGGTGCTCCGACGCCTGCTCGGGCGTGGCTGCATCGACCGCGTCGATATACGCCTGAATGTTCGCCTTGGCGTCGACAGCAATCGCCCGCCCGCTCGGCAGCAGAACGGTCATGTCCGGCCGCTTGCCCGGACCGTCGCCAGCACGCTCCTCGGTCGATTGCATGGTGAAGTCGCAGTGCTCGATCATCCCCGCCAGTTCGGCCACGCGCCGGAGCTGCACTTCGCCATAGCGCCCCTTCCCCTGCGAGCCCGAGAGTGCCCGCGAGAGTTTGCTTGTCTCCGTCCGCAGTTCATGCTGCGAGAGCGTCATCGTCCGCACCTGATCGAGCAGCCCGGAATACGCCGCGGCACGCTCTTTTTCCATTCCCTTGAGCGTCGTGTCGGTGTTCCGCAAGGCCTCGCCGATGGGCTTGAGCAGTTCATCGACCGCGGCCTTGCGTTTGTCCATCTCCGCTTGCGATGCCGTCGCCACGCCCGAGAGCCGCTCCGTTGCCAGTTTCAGGAACTGTTCCGTCGTCCCTTCGAGCGCCTTGCCAGCGAGGGCCTTGAAGACGTCGGCGAACTTCGCCTCGCTCCCTTTGATGTGCGTCTCGATCTGCTCGCGGGCCTTCTCGAGCGCTGCGAGTCGCTCCCTGTTCAGTGCCTCCGCCGCGTCGAGCGCTTGCGCGTGCCGCCGGCCGATCGACTCGACCTCCGCCCGGTGGTTCTCGCGCAGCCCCTCCGCCGTTGCCGTCAGCGTCGCCACCTCCGCCGAGAGTGTGCGGACCTCGCCCCTCACCCCTTCGATCGCGCCCCGCTCCCGAGCGAGTTCACCCGCCGCGGCCTCCGCCCGCGCCTCCGCCGCCCTCACCCCCTCTTCCGCACCCGCCGCCGTGGCCAGAAGCGTGCCCCGCGCGATGAGCAGATACACGACTCCGCCCAGCGCCCCGAGCGCCACAAGCAACAGTCCAATGTGCAGGGCATCCATAGTCGCGTTCCTCCTGTTGGTTCCGCGCGGGCCGGCTCAGGGATAGTCCTGTCGCGTCGGGCGGATGATCACTTCCGCAACGTGGCAATGCGGCGGCTGTTCGATGATGAACCGCACCGTCCGGGCGACGTCCTCCGGGCTCAATACCGGGCCGATCTTCTCAACCACGCCCGCGTACCACTCCGGAGCATACCCCGCCACGCCCTGAAACTCACTGGTCACAAACCCCGGTGCCACCAGCGACACACGCACACCCTTAGGCCCAAGTTCCCGCCGTAGCCCTTCGGCCAGCCCGTGAACCGCAAACTTGGTCGCGCCATACATGCTCGAGAAGGGCGAAACGTGCCGCCCCACCACGCTCCCCAGCAGCACCACGTCGCGCGGGTTCGGCCCCGGTTTGCCGGCGGTCATCCGCGCCGCCGCGGCCCGACAGAGCCGCATAGCGCCGAGCACGTTGGTCCGCAGTACATCCTCCCACTGCGCGGGGTCAGAGTCCGTGACACTTCCTTTCAGGCCACGCCCCGCGTTCACAATCACCGTGTCGGCCTCAACGCCAAACCGGTGCCGCGCCGTGTCGAGCATCAGCCCGATGGTCTGTTCCTCCGCGCAATCGCCCGCCGCCGACGCGACACGATCGGGCCCGAGTTCCTGAACGAGCCCATCGAGCACCGCGCCTCGCCGGGCGTTGAGCACCACCCGTGCCCCGGAGCCCACCAACGTTCGAACGATCGAAAGCCCGATTCCGGCGCTCGCACCCGTCACCACCGCCACCCGACTTTGCAGCGTTCCGTCAGCCATGGCGCATGGTAGAAAGCGCCCTCGACCAGTGAAAAAGGGCCGATCGCCTGCGCGATCGACCCTTTGCATTCCGTGAATCGACTGTCAACCTCCGACGCCGAGGAACCTGCAAGACGCTTTCCGTGGCCTTGTGCCGATGCCTTGCTGTCTCCCTCTGTTCCGGAGCGGTTGGTCCGTCAGTCGCTCCGGGGCGGGGGGTCCGTCCCTTCGCCGCGGCAGATTCCGCCGGGGTCATCCGGTCGATTCACTGCGTTTGATCCATTCTGGGCCGAGGCCGCGCGGTCATGAACACCCGCCCACACCCGAGCCGCAGTTCACACACTTGTAGCAGGTCCCGTTCCGCACGGTGATGGTGCCGCAGACTTCGCACGGCGGGCCATCACCACTCGCGTCCATGGCCGCGGCCAGGGCGCTCGCCTTCTTGTGTGCCGTGCCACCGGGCTTTGGCTCAAAACGCTGCCCGGCCAAGACAACCCCTGCCACCGGCGCGCTCCCCAGCCGCCCGCCGAGCGCCGAATCCACGCCGCTCCCCGATGGCCCACCGCCATCGCGGGCACCGAAGAGGTCGGCCATCCGGTCGGCCGGTGTCTCGACCGGCGCGGGCGCGGGGTCATCGTCGCGCTTGGGCACGTTGGCCTCGCGGTAACCCGGCACGAACTGAATGCCCATCCAGCGGAAGATGTAGTCGACCAGCGACTTGGCGAAGGGGATGTCTCGGTTGCTCGTCATCCCCGCTGGTTCAAAACGCTGGTGGGTGACCTTGGTCACCCGCGACTCGACCGGCACGCCATACAGACGGGCGACGGAGACACTCGTCCCGATGCAGTCCATGAGCCCGCCGATCGTCGAGCCCTCCTTGGCCATGGTGATGAAGAGCTCACCGGGCATCCCATCCTCGTACAGGCCGACCGTGAGGTACCCCTCGTGGCCCCCGATGTTGAACTTGTGCGTGATGCTGGCCCGCGTATCCGGGAGCCGCCGCCGCATCGGTCGCTCCACGATCTTGATGATCTCCCGCACCTCAGCCGCGGGGGCGACGGCGTTCACCAACTCTGAAACGGCCTGCTCGCTGGCGGCCCGCTCAATGCTCTCGCGAGCGCCAGCGACCAGCGTTTCGGTCGTCTTGGATGCGGGCGCTTCCTCCTTCTTGTCAGTCTCTGACGAGGTCGAAAGCGGCTGGCTGAGCTTGCACCCGTCGCGATAGAGCGCGTTGGCCTTGAGCCCAAGCTCCCACGAGAGGCGGTAAGCGGCCTTGATGTCCTCCACGTTCGCCTCGTTGGGGAGGTTGATCGTCTTGGAGATCGCCCCTGAGATGAAGGGCTGGGCCGCCGCCATCATGCGGATGTGGCCCTCGGGGGCGATGAAGCGCTTACCCGTCTTGCCGCACTTGTTGGCACAGTCGAAGACCGACAGGTGCTCATCGTTCAGGTGGGGCGAGCCCTCGATGGTCTGGCGGCCGCAGATCAGGTCGTTCAGGTCGTTGATGGCAGAGCGCGAAAGCCCAAACTCGCTGAGCAGATTGAAGGCCGGGTCGGCCTTGGCGTGTTCAGGGTCGATATCGAGCCGCTTGAGCAGGGCATCACCGAGCGACCAGGCGCTGAAGGCAAAGCCGATCTCAAAGACCCCGGGCAGGGCATCGTTCACGCGGTCAAGGTCATCAGGGTTGAACCCCTTGCCAAGCAGGAAGTTCTTGAACGACCCCGAGCCATCGGGCATGGGCACATCCACGTTGAGAGTGCCGAGGATGAAGGTCAGCATCTCGCGGATCTGTTTATCGCTGTAGGCGAGGGCCTCAAGCGCGGGCTTCACGGAGGCGTTGGCGATCTTGAAGTACCCCCCGCCCGCGAGCTTCTTGAACTTCACGAGCGCAAAGTCCGGCTCGATGCCCGTGGTGTCGCAGTCCATCAGCAGCCCGATGGTCCCCGTCGGGGCGATCACCGTGGTCTGGGCGTTGCGATATCCGAACTTGTTGCCGAGTTCGAGCGCATCGTCCCAGGCCTCCACCGCGTGGGAGAGCAGATCCGGCGCATTGGCGAGCGTGATGGTGCCCCGCCCGACCACGCCGTGATCGATCGGCACCGGCCGGATGGGAAGCGCCTCGTACCCCGCGCCGACGCGCGGAGACCCGTGGGCCGCCGCTCGGTGGTTACGGATCACCCGGAGCATCGTTCCACGGTCCGCCTCATACCCCGGGAAGGCCCCAAGCTGAGCCGCCATCATCGCCGACTGCCGGTACGACCGCCCTGTCAGGATCGAGGTCAGCATCGCGCACACCGCACGCCCCTCCTCGCTGTCATACGCCAGCCCCGCCTGCATGAGCATCGCGCCCAGGTTCGCGTACCCGAGCCCGAGCGTGCGGTAGCGGTAGGAAAGAGCCGCCACCTCGCGGCTGGGGAACGCCGCCATCAGCACGCTGATCTCGAGCACGATCGTCCACAGATCGATGGCGTGCTCGTAGCCCTTGATATCAAACTCCCGCGTCACCGGGTTGTAGAGCTTGATGACGTTGATCGAGGCAAGGTTGCAGGCCGTGTTGTCGAGGAACATGTACTCGCTGCACGGGTTGCTGGCGTTGATCCGCCCTCCCGCCGGGCAGGTGTGCCAGGCGTTGATGGTCGTGTCGTACTGCACCCCCGGGTCGGCGCAGCGCCAGGCGGCGAAGCCGATCTCATCCCAGAGTTCGCGGGCCTTGAAGGTCCGCGCCGTCTTGCCGCTGAGGCGATAGGTCGTGGTCCAGTCCGCGTCCGCATCGACGGCCTCGAAGAACGCGTCCGGGATGCGCACCGAGTTGTTGCTGTTTTGCCCGCTGACGGTCTGATACGCCTCGCCGTTGAAGTCGTAGTCGAGCTTGAGCCCAAGCTTGCGGGCCTGCTCCTGCTCCGTCCGGGGGAGCGCCTTGAGGCCCTCGACGAGCGCGGCCACCTTGATCTCCTCGCGCACCTTCCAGTTCACAAACTGCCCGATGTCCGGGTGGTCCATGTCCAGGCAGACCATCTTGGCCGCGCGACGCGTCGTCCCGCCGCTCTTGATCGCCCCCGCGGCTCGATCACCGATCCGCAGCCAGCTCATCAGCCCGCTGCTCTTACCCCCGCCCGAGAGGCGCTCGTTCTCGGCCCGCAAGCGCGAGAAGTTCGTCCCCGTGCCCGAGCCGTACTTGAAGAGCCGCGCCTCGCGCAGCCACAGGTCCATGATGCCGCCCTCGTTCACGAGGTCGTCGTCGATCGACTGGATGAAGCAGGCGTGCGGCTGCGGGTGGGTGTACGCGTCGTGGGCCAGCGAGACCTCGCCCGTTTTGTGGTCGGCCACAAAGTGGCCCTGGGCCGGGCCCGTGATCCCGTAGGCGAAGTTCAACCCCGTGTTGAACCACTGCGGGCTGTTGGGAGCCGCGATCTGGTGCGTCAGCATGTACGCCAGTTCGTCGTAGAACGCCTGCGCATCCGCGGGTGAATCAAAGTACCCGTGCTTCTCCCCCCACATCCGCCAGCACCCCGCCAGCCGATGAATCACCTGCCTTGCCGACTTCTCCGGCCCCGTCACCGGCGCGCCGTCCTTCATCACCGCTGCACCCGTCTCATCACACAGCGGCACCCCCGCCTTGCGGAAGTACTTGCTCACCATGATGTCCGTCGCCAGTTGCGACCAGGTCTTGGGGACCTCCGCATCGTCCATCTGGAAGACCACCGAACCATCGGTGTTGGTGATCTTCGATGAACGCCTGACCCACTCCACGGTCGTGAAGGGGTCCTGGCCGGCACGGGTGAACTGACGGGTGATCTTCATCTCTCGCGTCCTTTGCAAGGTGAAGGGTGAAGGGAACGGGGCGGAGGCACGGAAACCCCCCGGTCGCGGCGAGGCGAGCGGGGAGGGCAGAGAACGTTCTTCAGTCAACCTTGGGGAGCGTCAGGCCTGTCTGGTCCTGATACTTCCCCGCCTTGTCGGCATAACTCACGGCGCAGACCATGTCAGCGCGGAAGAAGATCAGCTGCCCGATCCCCTCGTTGGCGTACACCTTCGCCGGCAGCGGCGTGGTGTTGCTGATCTCAAGCGTCACCTTGCCGCGCCACTCGGGCTCCAGCGGCGTGACGTTCAGCACCAGTCCGCAGCGCGCATAGGTGCTCTTGCCCACACAGATCACCAGCACATCCCGTGGCACGGTGATGTGCTCGACGGTCTCGCACAGGGCAAAGCTGTTGGGCGGAATCACGACATGGTCGGCCCCGGTCGTGGCGACATCGACCTCCACGAACAGGTCATCCGAGAATGCCTTCGGATCAACGATCGATACCCCGCCGGTCCGCGGCGTAGGGGTAAAGATCTTGAAGC
>JBQTIJ010000071.1:0-5300 GCA_052388255.1 Phycisphaerales bacterium | reverse complement strand
GGGCATCCGAACGCTGATCCTCTCGCCGACGCGCGAGCTGGCGGTGCAGATCGCCGATTCGTTCAAGGTCTATGGACGGCACACGGGGATCCGTCCATGCACCGGCGCATGCCCGCGCGGGTGCGGGTGCGGGTGGGCCGGGGCCGTCGCCCGCGCCGGGTGGGCAGCGCCTTCTGCAAGCGGATGTGCCTCCGCTCGGGCAGGGGAACGCACCTCGCCTTGGGTCAGCAGGTGCAGAATCGGCAGCGCAAACGCCGCGGTCTTGCCCGTGCCCGTCTGGGCGCATCCCAAAAGGTCCACGCCCGAGAGCACGTGAGGAATTGCCTTCGCCTGGATGGGGGTTGGGGTCGAATAGCCCTCCGCGGCAACGGCCCGCAGGATGGGCTCGGAAAGCCGCAGGTCAGAGAATGTCATGTGTTGTGCTTGAGAAACGGGGGTCTATACCAAAGGGAATGATAGGCGCGCGGCCTTCAGAGGCCCTCCGCTCGCCGCCTTCACGGCTTCGCGAACCCCGCCGACCCCTTCAGCGCCCGCACCGCCGGAATCGACCTCCCTCGTTCTATCCTCGAGACCATGCGCGCGCCACTCTTCATCCTTGTTCTCGTCCTTGCAGCACTCTTCGCCCCCGGCTGCGCCGCCCCCGCAGCCGCCGACCGGCCGACACCGCCCCCACTCCGCGGCACGCTCCTCGCCATCGGCGGCGGACTTGATGACGACAACAAGCCCGTCTACACGCGCTTCATCGAACTCGCCCGCGCAGCCGCGAACTCCTCAAACCGCGAAGCCCCCCTGATCGTCGTCGCCACCGCCGCCAGCGGCGATGAACCCGCCAACTTTGAAGGCAAGCGGCAGTCGATCGCCACCTATTGCCCCACCTGCCGCGTGGAGACCATCGGCCGCGACACCCCTCGCGCCCGCGCCCTTGAACTCATCGATGCCGCCTCCGCCATGTTCTTCACCGGCGGCGACCAGAAGCGCATCACCACGCTCTACCGCCCTGGGGGCATCGACACACCCGAGGCAGAGGCGATGCGGCGCCTGCTCGCCCGCGGCGGGGTCATCGCTGGCACCAGCGCGGGCGATGCCATGATGTCAGACCCCATGTTCTTCACCGGCCGCAGCGCCGAGGCGCTCGGCATCCCTTCGACCCGCACACAGACCGCCCCCGACGACGATGCCGAAGCCAAGCCAGGCGCGCTCCCCCTCGGCCCCCAGATCGGCGGCGGGATGGGCTTCCTCCCCTGGGCCATCACCGATTCTCACTTCTTCGAGCGTCACCGGTTCGGACGACTCGTCGCCGCCCTCGAGGACTCTGGGCGGGTCCTCGGCATCGGCGTCGGTGAGGATGCCGCCGTCGAGATCGATCTCGCCACCGCCACGCTCCGCGGCGTCAGCGTCGCCGATTCACTCCTTGTTGACGCCCGCGCCATCGAGCGCAGCGGTCTCACGCGCCGATGCGTGCTCGCCATGGTCATCCAGCAAGGCACGGTCGTGGACCTTCGACGTCTCCTCGCCACAACAACAAACTCGGCCTCTTTCGCAAGTCCGCCCGCCAAGGTGGTCGAGGTCCCCCTTGTTGAACCCGGCCAGAACCGCCAACTCGCCTCGTGGCGCTACTTCCTCGCGGCCCAGCAGCCGGGGGCACCCGCTCAACGGTTGACGCTCGACGGCTACCGCCAGACGGGCTTCCCCGCGGGCCCCGCGAAGCCGGGGTGGTCGGTCACCACGATCGAACCCACGAAATAGCCCGCAACAGGCCACGAAGGAACGGAGGGCTACTCCTTGAGACCCGCGATCTCATCGCGCAGGATCGCCGCGAGTTCGTAGTTCTCCGCCGCCAGCGCATCCGCGAGCCGCTTGCGCAGTTCTGACCGCTGGCTGACCGGCAACTTGGGCACCAGCGATTCGCGCATGCTCTTGAGAAGCTGCACTTCCTGCGACTGGTCAAACGAACCGCCCGGTCCGCTCTGGCTCCCTTCGCTGTTCTCCGCAAAGTGCCGCCGCAGCGCCTCCAGCCCCTCATCGATCGCGTGAATCGCCGCCTTCGGCTCGTTGTCCTTGAGCGCCTGGCTCGCGAGCGCACGAGCCCGCATCATCGTGATGTACGCGCGAAACGGCTCAAGCGCCTGGCGATCGCTCTCGGTCGAGGCGTGCTTGCCGCACAGGTCGAGCACCCGCAGATTCCGGCTGGTGTCGCGCACCACACCCTCAAAGTCGTCCATCACAAGCAGTGCCATGTACCGGTGGTAATACTGCACCGCCTCTTCGCGCAGTTCGCGGCAATCCTCTTCGGTCAGCGCGAACTCGCCCCGCTCAATCCGTTCCCCACGCTCCACACCCGGGCCCGGGTCGCGACCTTCCGATTCGTCCAGACGCGACTCGTGGTAATCAAGCAGCGACTCATACCCGCGCGGACGCACCCCATCGGGCCGCCCCTCGACGCACATCTGCAGCACGCCAAGGTCGAGCCGCATCTGGATCCGCTGCTCGCCGTCGTCCCCCTCAATGAGCCGAACCGTCAGTTCACCCGACTTGTACGGCCAGTCCTTGAGCAACCTGGTGATGTCAAGACTCATGCAAAGACTCGTGGAAACGAACCCGCCGCCCGAACGCAGGTTGCCGTCGAAACGTCCGTGCATCCATGCACGCAGGTCGGCAACGAGACTCTATACGGGTCGATCGCCATCCAGTTCTGTTCCCATCACCACCGCGTTCGCGCTTATAGGACGTGAGCGATGCCCTCCTGCCTCTCTGAGGGCACCCTTCATCCGAACTTCGCTTCGACCATGTCCCGAACGAGCCCTCGCCGACCAACCATTGCTTCCGGACGCTGATTCTCCGTTCCCCGCTGCCAGATAGGCCGGAAGGGCCCCATCACATACACCTCGTTCCCCCCTCCGTACATCCCCTCCCTGTTCGCAGTAGAATCACCCAAGAGACCGATCATCACGGCCGCCCCCGCGCAGCCGTTGTGCCCGAGAGATGAGATCCCCTGCCGCACGGCCCGTCCACGAACGTGCGCTTAAGGGTCGAAGTTGAAGTGTCGATGGATCCAAGACGTTCGATAGGGCGTACCGTTCTGCGCAGCCCACGCTCCCTTCTGGAGCACGCTTTTCAGCGCGGTGCCTCGCCCGTAGAAAGTGGGTTTCCCTCGTGCCATTCGTGAAGTCCACGCGCGCGCCCGGTCAGGGCGACCTGCAGTCAGGTCTTCAGCTCTACCTGCGCCAGATCAACGAGATCGCCCTCCTCACCGCAGACGATGAGAAGCAGCTCGGCTGGGCCATCATCAACGACAACTGCCCCCACGCCCGCGAGCGCATGATCCGCGCCAACCTCCGGCTCGTGGTCAGCATCGCCAAGAACTACAGCAACCGCGGCCTCACCCTGCAGGACCTGATCGAAGAAGGCAACGTCGGCCTCATGCGGGCCGTCGAGGGCTTCGACCCCGCCCAGGGTGCCCGCTTCAGCACCTACGCCAGTTGGTGGATCAAGCAGGCCATCAAGCGCGCCCTCATCAACGCCGTCCAGCCCATCCACGTGCCTGCGTACATGGTCGAACTCATCGCCAAGTGGAAGCAGGCGAGCCGCAAACTCGAGAACGATCTCGGCCGTCCCCCCTCGCTCGGCGAACTCGCCGAGGAGATGCAGCTCCCCCTCAAGAAACTCCGCATCATCAAGCGCGCCATCAAGGCCGTTCGCACACCCGCCCAGGCCCCGGTGGATGAGCAGGGCGACACCATGAGTTTCGCCGAGATGCTCGCCGACACCAAGACCGGCTGCCCCAGCGAGAGCATGGTCAAGGGCGACGAACTCTCCACCATCCGCAAACTCCTCGAAGCCATCGACGAACGCGAGGCCCGCATCCTCCGCATGCGCTTCGGCTTTGATGGCCAGGAACCCCTCACCCTCAAGCAGATCGCCTGCGAGATCGGCATCAGCCGCGAACGCGTCCGCCAGATCGCCGACGAAGCCCTCCGCAAACTCAACAGCCAGCTCAACGACGACCGCCCCAGCCGCTTCTTCCGCGATGCCTCACCCGGGCCGGACTTTGACGATGCCGAAGACCTCCCCCTGCGCCGATCAGGCGATGGGGAACAGGATGGTGGTTTCAGCCGCCTGAGCGCTGCGGGATGAGCCGTCGTTGAAATGACCCCCGCGCGCTCCCCAATGATTGCGCGGAGGCCATCCGAATGCGACCCTCGCTCCCTGCGCCCGCCCCGACCACCGACGACCGTGCGCTCGCTGCCCACGCCCCGCACGCTGAACCCGCCCGCGCCATCGGTCTCCCTGAACTCGCCGCCGCGCTTCGCAGCGGCAAGGCCGGGTTTCTGGTCCGTCTCATCCTCACACTCGGCGTCGTGGCGTTCACGGTCGCGCTCTCGACCGGCGCCCTCGGCCTGATCGATGCCGGAACCGGCGTCCGCGATTGGCACGTGGCGGTGGTCGTTCCCTCGTTCTGCATCGTCGGCCTCGCGGCCTGTTCCCTCGTCTGGGCCACCTACGGAAGGTGGCGCCGTGTGCTCAAGACCATTTTCATCTGTCTCTGCATCGTCGCGCTCACCATCGGCGCAGGCATCGTCGTCGCCCTCCTCGGTCGGCGCATGGAGGCCGTGGTCGTAGCCGTTGCCTTCGCCGGGGCCGCGGGACTCACGGTCGTCATCGGTGCCGCGGTCCACCTCGGGATGCGCGGCCGGCCCGTCCGTACCGCCGAGGGAGCCGTCCGCGTCGAGTGTCCCGGTTGCGGCTATTCGTTGGCCGGTCTTGACAACACAAGCTGCCCGGAATGTGGCCACCGCTGCACCATCGATGAACTCATCCGTGCCCAGGACTATGACGGTGCCCGCGCCGGCCCTTCACCGGCTGCGCTGCCGCACCATCAAACTCCCCAGCTCGCGGCTGCGCCCGGCCAGACCATCGCGGGCGCCCCACCCATCACTGGCACACCACCCCCGTTGCCCATATGAACCGCCCCCGCAAACGACAACGGCTCCGGACACATGCCCGGAGCCGTTGCACATTGCAGGATTCAAGCGATCACCCTCGTCGAGCGATCACCAGGTCGGACCATCAGGCGCGACGACGACGCATCGCGGCCAGGCCACCGAGCCCGAGCAGCGCAGCCGCGCCGGGGGTGGGGATGACGCCCGCGCACGCATCGAAGAAGAAGTCACGGTTGTCGAGGAAGTCAACACCGTCGTTGTTGCCGAAGGGGCCGTCGTACTGGAAGCCGTGCCCGTTGAACCGACCGAGCTGGGCGAAACTACCCAGACCGTCGTTCAGGCCGACCGTCGCGGCCGCGC
>JBQTIJ010000070.1:0-3164 GCA_052388255.1 Phycisphaerales bacterium | reverse complement strand
GCGCTGGCCGACGACCGAGAGCGTGCTGGCCGATGTGTTTGATGTTCTTCGTGCATGGCAGAGCGGGGAAGAGAGGCGCGAGCGCGGCGCCGATATGCTGGGGCATGCTCATCTCAACGCTGTCCGGGTGCCTGCTGTTCGCGATGGTCGTGCCGCCCGTGCCGGCGAACCTGCTGGGGCCGTTTCCGGGGCACGTGGGAACGAATGAAGCGGCGGTGTGGGCACGGGCGGATGGGCCGGGGGCACTTTCGCTCTACCTCTTCGACGTGGAAGGAACGTACCTGCGCCGCATCGGGGGCGAGGCGAAGTCGGGGAACGACTGCTGTGTCACGTGGTACATCGACGGGCTGACGGCCGGGACGGCGTATCAGTATGTCATCCGCCCCGGCTCGGCGGAGGGCGAGGATGACCGCCCCCGAGCGTTTGACGTGGGCGTCATGCCGCTGCACACGCTCAAGGACCATGCGCTGCCGGGTCGTGTGTCGATTCTGCTCGGCTCATGCGAGAGTGACGCGCTCGACCAGCCGCAGCCGATCTTCAGCACCATGCTGCGCCAGAACCCGACGGCGCTGGTGCTCTTGGGCGATACGCCGTACATCGATACGACGAACCTTGTTGTGCAGCGGCGGCGGCGGCGCGAGTTCTTTGCGTGTGCGGAGCTTGCCGCGCTGCGGAGAGTGACGCCGACGTATGTGGTGTGGGACGATCATGACTTTGGGGCAAACGACACCGACGGCAAACTCTCGGGAAAGGCCAACTCGCGGCGGGCGTTTCTCGAGTATCACGCCAACGCACGCAACGCGGACGACCCATCGCCCGGCGACGGCGCGGGGGAGCAGGGGCAGGGGATCTACAGCCGATTCCGGCAGGGGCCGGTGGAGGTCTTTCTGATCGATGCCCGGTGGTTCGCGGGGACCGAGCCGAGCTTTGCGGACGCGACAAAGCCGACGCTGATCGGCGCCCGGCAGTGGGCATGGCTGCGGCGAGAACTGAAGGCGAGCACCGCGACCTTCAAGGTACTGGCGACGGGGATGGTGTGGAACGACACGGCCCGCCCGTCGAAGAAAGACCACTGGGGTACGTACAAGCATGAGCGCGACGCGCTGTTCAAGTTCGTGCAAGAGGAGCGGATCGACGGCGTGGTGCTTGCGGGCGGGGACATCCATCGCTCGCGGGCCTTCAAGCATGGCACGGCGTGGAGCGGGGTTGGCTACCCGGTGTACGAGATCGTCTCGTCACCCCTCGGCCAGAGTCCGCTCGTGACGCCCAACCAGCCCGACCCTGCGCTGCTCTTTGACCGGGGGGAGTACCGGGCCTTTGCTGTGATGGAAGGGGACTCGACGGTGACCCCGGCGACGCTGACCGTGCGCTGGCTGACGGGCGGGGGCGTTGAGTTCTACCGGCTCCAGATGACGGCCGATGAACTCCGCCACAAGTAACGTGGGGGTCACGGGTGGCCGATGGCTGTGCAACCGAAGCCAGGGCGGCGGAGTATCAACCCACCACTCTGCGTGTCAATGTGGCTTGGTTGGCGGGGCGGATGTCCCCTGCGAATGGTCCGCGGCCAAGAGTCTCGTACGTTGTGCTCTTTCTGAACGGTCTCACACTTCAAGGAACCTCATGAATACCCGCTCGCTCACCTTCACCGTTGCCTCGTTGTTCGCGGCTGGGGCCCTTGGCCTGGCGGCGGTCGCCCAGCAGGAGACTCGCCAGCCGCCACGGCCGACTGACCAGCAGGGCCAGCCCGGCGGGCCGGGTGGCGGTGGTCGGCAGGGTGGTGGACAGGGCCGGCAGCCCGGGGGCCCGGGTGGCCAGGGGGAGCGGCAGGCGAATGTTGAGGGTGTGATGAAGGGGATCAACCGGGCCTACAAGGCCATGGAGAAGTCGATCGATGATGCGGCGAGCAAGGACGAGAACCTCAAGCACATCAACGACCTGCAGCGCAACGTGGTGATCGCCAAGGGGTTGACGCCGAAGACCGACAAGGTGGCGGCTGACAAGAAGGCCGAGCACCTGAAGGCCTATCGCACCACGCAGATCGAACTGATCAAACTGCTGCTGACGCTGGAGGAGCAGACGCTCGAAGGGAAGACCAAGGACGCGCGGGCGACGTATGACAAGATCGGGAAGTTCGAGGAGGATGCGCACAAGAAGTTCGCAGACTGATCGAAGCCGCCATCCAACAGACTTTCACAGGGCCGCGGCGAATGCTCGCGGCCCTGTGCGATTTTGCAGGGGCGCGGCGTGGGGGTGGGGGGGGGCCGGTGGGCGGTGTTGCTCTCGTGCGCCGCGCCGCCTGCGGAGGGCAAGCGGCGCCAGGGCGATGAGGGCGAAGGCCGGTCCGGGAGCGGGGACGAGGATCGGGACGTTGGTCTGGGTCTCGTAGGCCCATTCGATGGGCTGGTACATGAGGATGATCGCCCCGTCCACCCTTGGGGTAAGTTGCCAGTTGAGCCGGATGAAGCCGTACTGGAAGCCGCCGGGGACGGGGGAACGAAAGCCGATGGTGGGGGATTGACCGAGGAGGGGTTGGCGAACCGGGTTCTGGAAGAGGGCATTCCATGCGAGGGCACCACCCAAGGCCCATCGATCGGAAGGATCGACAAGTTCCTGATCGAGGAACGCTTGGGCGGCCGTTGTCCCGAACTCCACATTGAACTGATTCACGATCACCCGCTGGCCCGCTTCGACTGCGATCTGTACGCCAAGAAGGTCGGCTGGAAAAATGGCGTCCGCGAGCGGAACTGCCGAGCCCGTCAAACGAGGCACGGCGTAGATCAAGCTCCGGCGAAGGACTATTGACGGCTGTGCGCTCGGAGGGAGAGTCGGGTCGAAGAGCGTTCCACCCCCTTCTGAATCGAAGTCTGGTCGCAGCACGAACGTCGCGGCCCTGTTGTCATGAATGACCACGTCTGCCCGAGTTGCCGCGGGCATGAGCAAGCTGATTGAGACGCTCGCTACTGCGACACCGCGCATAAGCAGTAAGGTACGAGTTACGCTCATCGGATCGACTCCATGGTTCGAAGACTCCATCGACGAGCACGCGGCGAAGTTGCCGTCGCGGTGTCAAACTGTGCAATCGCGGATTCACCAAGTTCCGGCTATCGAGGTGTTGGCTGGTCAAAGGCCGAGTTGCTGTCGAAATTGGACGTGGTCTCCAGCAC
>JBQTIJ010000069.1:0-5815 GCA_052388255.1 Phycisphaerales bacterium | reverse complement strand
GCTCGGTGATCCACTCACACGCCCCTTCACGCATATTCCCGTCGTGACGGTGTCGGGCATGCCCACCGCTGGCTCGGTGGTGTCCGGCAACCTCACGTTCACGCCCAACGCCACCACCACGCTCCCCTCGGGTTCAATCGCGGCGATCGATATCCATGTGGACGGCGTCTTCCGCGCCAGCATCCCGCGGAACACCCCCTTCACCCTCGACACGCGCACGCTCGCCGACGGGCACCATGAAATCCGCATGATCGCCCGCGACAACTCCAGCACGCGCAGCATGGGCCGACTCGTCTCGGGCTTCACCACCCGAAACTACTTCCGCAGCGCAGGGCTCAACGTCGCCTCCGCCACCGGCGGCGTCAACACCCCCTTTGACTTCACACCGACGGCCAGCGGCGGGATTGTCGGCGGGGTCCGGCTGCTTCAAAACGGTCGTGCCATCGCCGCGGGCAACGGCCTTGCCCCCATGCGCGTCTATGGCTCGAACCTTGGCGCTGGATCCTCGCGGCTGCGGGCCGAGATCCACTTTGCCGACGGTCGAATCGCTCGCAGCGAGCCCATCGTTGTGACGGTTGCCCCGGGCGCGCCGGTCGCGTCGGGCATTCCTGTCGCCTTTTCGACGACCGTGGTCACGCCACCAGGATCGACCCGGCTCATCGAACTCCCCGCGGCATTCACGGGCGACCCGGCCGGTGCGACTTTCCAAACGACCGCCGTTCCCGCTGGCTTCACGATCACTCCAGGCACCGGCCCCTACCGCATCGTGACCGCCCCGGCCAACTTCAGCGCTCCCGTGACCTTCTCGTACACGGTGCAGACCAGTTCAGGGACATCGCCGGTCGCCACCATCAGCATGCGGCCAAGTGCCCCCGTCCCGTGCATCGCCGACTTCAACACCGACGGCTTGCTCAGTCCGGACGACCTTGACGGCTTCATCACGGCGTACTTTGGCGACACTCCGGCCGAGCGGGCCCGCTGCGACTTCAACGCCGACGGGTTCATTGAGCCCGGCGATATCGATGAGTACATCACCGCGTTCTTCAGCGGTTGCTGAAGCCGTGGAGCCGGCCTGAAAATCCAGATGTGTTTACTTGCCGCCCGGCGCTTCGGGCAGCGGCCATCGCAGCACCACCGTCGAGGGCATGGGCGGGTATTCCATCTGGAGCCGCCAGCCAATAAAGTCACCGGGGTCAAACCCCAGCCGCTGGATCATCCCCGTCACGACCTCGCTGTACCGGGGAATATGGGGCGTGTGCACCACCGGCGGGCTCCCCACAAGCTCCATACACCGCTCCGGCAGGGGCAGCAGCGCGTCGCCACGCCACTGCGTCGGCGTATCCGTACCACCCGCGGGACGGCCATACACGAGCACCTCGGGCGGCTGGAAGGGCCCAATGTCCCGGTGCGCGATGACATCGAAGATGAACGTCTGGATCGGGAGGTTGATCATCGAGGCGAACTCGCCCCGCTCGTCCTCTTTGGTCTTGTAGCGCGGCACCTTGCCGTCAAACCGCTCAAAGAAGCAGTTGAACGCCGAGAGCCGCCCCACGGGCCCGGGGTTCAGCACATACTCGACGCCGCTTTCGACGGGGTTGCAACTG
The DNA here is from genome assembly GCA_052388255.1 of Phycisphaerales bacterium. GTDB lineage: Bacteria > Planctomycetota > Phycisphaerae > Phycisphaerales > UBA1924 > JAEUIX01. The sequence continues at coordinate 4,211 of JBQTIJ010000069.1, read as the reverse complement.
ATGTCCGGCAGTTCGGGCGAGGAGAACTCGCGCAGCACATGCGGCAGTTCCCCTTCTCGCTTCGCCGGGCCGCGCTGCTGGCCGTGGTGGTCATAGGACGTGAAGCGGAAGAGCGGCCAGCGCACTTCGCGCCGCAGCCGCTGGAACCCGCAGAACCCTCCCACCAGCCCCGCGACAATCGAAGACGGATCGTCCCGCACCGGGCAAAGGAATCCGCACGTTACCCGCGTTCGTGCCTGCACGCCCCAGATGCCGCTGTTGCCGCTGAAGGCCTTCTCGCGGCTGACCTGAAGCCGGTCAACGTCGCGGCCCAGCCCGCTGCTGTCGAGAATCAGATCGAGCGCTGCGCGGTCACCCGCGTGAAGGTCCACAACCCGGTCGAACTCCGCCATGGCGCGACGTACCCCATCAACCGTCCCATCGGGCGCACCCTTTGAGGAGAGCGCGGTCAGCAGGATCTCAAGCCCCGTCCCGCCGGGAATGTGCTGCACAGCCGTGAACGGGTCGGGTGCGCCAATGACCCGCGAGACCTTCCAAGTGAGGTTCTTGTTGAGCCCGAACCGACGAGAGACCTCCTGCGGCTCGGTCGGGTCCGTGCCCACCGACGAATAGAGCTCGATCAATGCACCCCGCAGCCGTTGCACGGCGACGCGGCATTCTTCTTCGATTGGACGTCCGTTACCTGACATAGTGCTCACAAACTGACCAAGTTGGTCGGGAATCGATCTACGTGTCAACAGACTATACCCATTTTCGACCGATCTGCAACCTCCACGAAGATTTTCCCCAGGGAAAACTGCAAAGACACTTGACGAGCGTGTCTTTCGTGTTATTCTGGGATCATGGCGATCCGGGTCTTCACCTATTCGGCGAAGACGACGCTCAGCACTCGACCGTTTGTTCAGCCCTCATGAACCGCTCGACTTCGAACCTGTCTTTGCCTCATCGCCGGTGCTCGATGCACCGGCCCCAGCGCTGATTCACCACCTCAACTGTGCTTCGGTGTCGTCCGACGGCGACACCGAGGTTTGAGCCCGAGTCCTTGCACCGATCGAGCCGGAGTGTCCGGACCGTTCAGGCGCGAGTCAGGGCACCTTGGCCTTCACCTCCCCCCCTTTTCCTGGAGCGTTCCGATGAAGATCACCCGCCTCTCGAGCATCCTTGCTCTCCTGGCCCTTGCCGGGGCCGCCGCGGCGCAGCCGCAGTTCATCACCTTGCAGGGCGTTCCTGATGACATCAGCGGCGACGGCAACGTCGTGGTTGGTTCCAACGGCGGCATCTTCCGCTGGACGCGCTCGGGGACGAGCTCGACCTACACGGTTCTGAACCCCAACACGGCGGGTGGCGGCACGGCCGGCGTCTCCAGCGACGGCAGCGTCGTGACCGGTTCGATGATCAACACCAGCGACCTGTTCGGCGTGGTCGGCAACGTTCTGGCTGGCCGCTGGACGGCGGGCACCGGGTTCCAGGAGGCCAACGACTACCTCGTCTTCTTTACAGCGTCGGGCAACTCGCACAACGTCCCCCGCGCTTGCACACGTGACGGGCGCTACATCGTCGGCTTCGGGTATGTCTCCGGCGGTATCGGCGGGTACCGCGGCATGCTGCACGACACTCAGACCGGCACAGCCCGGATCATCCCGGGCATCGCCGCCTCCGCCGCCCGCATCATCTGCGTGAGCGACGATGCGAGCGTTGTCGCTGGCGATGATGACATCACCGGTTCGGCTCAGCGCCCGGCCATCTGGCGCCTCGACACCATGACGAACACCTATGTCGGGCAGATCCTCGAGCCGGGCACGGGCGGCGCGGGCAGCTCTTCGGTTCAGGCCATCAGCGCCGACGGGACGAAGGCCACGGGCCGTTCGTACTTTGACGCCAACAAGCTCGTCCGCTTTGAGTACGACTCGGGCACCGGCCAGTATGTCAAGGTCATCAAGGCGACCGCCCTGGCCAACTCGGCCACCGTGCTCACCAGCGTGAACGCCATGTGCATGACGCCCGATGGCGAGACCATCTTCGGCCAGTACAACAACAACCGCTCCTTCATTTGGACAGCCGCGGACGGCATGCGTGACCTCACCATCGACCTCACGGCCGAGGGGATGACGGGCACAGTGGCCAACTACGTCGTTACGTCCGTGAACTCCTGCTCCAACGACGGCCGTGCCTTCACGGTCCCCGGCGGGCTGGGCATTGCCCGCGGCGTGATCTTCCGCGACGGTGCCGGCGGCTGTGTGGCCCCTGCGATCGCGCCTGCACCCAGCACGGCCCAGGTCTCGGCCTGCACGACGACGATCATCATCAATGCGTCCGCCACGGGCAGCGGCCCCTTCACCTACCAGTTCTTCAAGAACGGCAACCCTGTGGTCGCCGGCCCCACCGGTAACGTCAACGCCAACGGCGTCGCCTCCAACTTCGTGATCAACGCCTCCAACCCCTCGGCCCTCCAGGTTCAGACCGCCGGTCCCGCCGATGCGGGCGACTACCACGTCATCGTCAGCAACGCCTGCTCCTCGGCCCAGACCCCCACGCACACCGTGACGGCCTTGGCCCCAGTCGCCAACGACACCTGCGAGACGGCGATGGAAGTCGCCGGCACCGGCGACATCTTCCTGCCGATGTGCGGCGCCTATCTGAACCAGTCGCTCGCCACGTGCGCACCGGTCGCTCAGCTTGCGGACGTCTGGGTCCGCTACACCCCGACCTTCACCGGCGACCTCCGCGTCACCACCTGCCTCGGTTCAAACTTCAACACCATCCTCTCGGTCAAGAGCGAATGTGGCGGCCCTGACCTCGTCTGCAACGACGACTTCTGCGGCAGCGCGTCCAGCATCGAGCGCATGGCCGTGGTCGACGCTCAGCCGATCCTCATCCGGCTCGGCGCTCGCTCGGCGGTCCCCGGGTCCGACGTCCGCCTGACCTTCGAGCAGCTCCCCCCGCCCCCGGCCAACGACCTTTGCGCCAACGCCACGCCCATCACCGCCGACGGCGGTTACACCGTGGACACCACCTTCGCCGGCAACGACGGTTCGGCCTCCTGCGTCACCGCTGGCGGTTCGGGCCTCGGCAAGGACGTCTGGTACTCCTTCGTCAACACCCGCCCCGGCAACCTCACGCTCAGCACCTGCGGCATGACGGCCAACACCGTGCTCTCGGTCTACAGCGGCTGCGGCGCGACGCAGATCGCCTGCAACGACAACGCCAACGTCACCGGCTGCACCTTCCAGAGCACCATCTCCAACCTCGCCCTGGCCCGCAACCAGGCCGTGGTGATCCGCGTCGCCGGCAACTCACTCCCGCTGGTGGTCACCGGCATCCTCAACGCCACCTTCGTGGCGACCGGTGCCCCGTGCAACCTTGACTTCAACGGCGATGGCTTCATCGGCACCCCCGATGACCTCGACGACTTCATCACCGCGTTCTTCAGCGATATCGACGGCGAGCGCGGCCGCTGCGACTTCAACGAGGACGGCATTGTTGAGCCGGGCGACCTCGACGGCTTCATCACGGCCTACTTCGAGGGTTGCTGATCCCCCACGGCCCGCTTTCGCCCCTGATCACCCTTGATCGGGGCTGAAACCGACCGAAGTCTCCAAGGAACCCGGCATGCGCACCCTGGGGGTCGTGCATGCCGGGTTTTTTCGTGCATACTTTGAGTTGAAGCCGGAGCCGCCCGAATGGGCCTTGGAGCCAGCCATGCGACGATCGACCGCCCGCCAGTACCGATCATGCCTCCCTTGTCCCACCCTCATCGCTCTGGCGGGGGTGCTTCTTTCTGTCGGCAGCGCGAACGGTCAGTCGTTCACCCTCCTCCCGGCGATGCCGCCCGATGTCGCGGCGCTGCCGCCCTATGTCCGCGCCCCTGTCGGGAGCGTCGCCCGCATCGACTGGGGGGCGCTCCGCGATGACCTGGCAGCGGCGGCGGCCGTCCCGGGGGGCGAATCCGCCCCACCATCCCTCTACCACACGCTCCGACTTCCGACACCCAGCGGTCTGATGACGGCGTATCGGATCGTTGAGTCGCCCCGGATGGAGCCCGCGCTCGCCGCGAAGTTCCCGGCAATCAAGACGTACCGCATCCTCGGGATTGACGACTCAACGGCTGTCGGCCGCGTTGATGTCACCAGCCACGGCTTCCGCGGCATGATCCTCACCGGGTCGGGGATGATCTTTATCGACCCCGTCAGCGGCGGGGAGCGCGAGCAAGT
>JBQTIJ010000068.1:0-1893 GCA_052388255.1 Phycisphaerales bacterium | reverse complement strand
CCTTCGCCGTCGGCATGCTCGAGGCCGCCACCGAGGCCCTCCTCAAACTCGATATCGAGGCCGCCCGGACCGTCATGCGCCGTGACGACGAGATCGACCGCGAAGGTGGCCTCCTGAACGAGGCGCTGCTTGAGTTTGCGGATCTCGCGCGCGAGGGTGGCGTCGCGCGGGCTGGCGCTGCGCGGGAGACCGGCGGGTGGGACTTCAGGAGAGCCGGGGGGCGTGTCTGCGTCGCTGTCCATGGCGTGCGGTTCCTGGCCGTGATCGCGCGGCGTGGGCGGGGTCGTGGGGGAGGCGCGCGGGCCGAGCGGCCGGCGGGGCCGCCGCCGAGGAAGGATACAAGGGCGTCACGGGGCGGGGGCGGGAACGGCACCCGGGGAGATCGCGAAGATTTGGTGAGGGGACAGGGGAGGGCCGGTCAATCCTCAGGGACGTGGTCGCTGGTGACGACCTATCGGAAGGCGGCGCGGAGGCGAGCGGTGACGGGGCCCTCGCCGCCCTGGCCGATGCGGGTGTCCTCGATCTGGCCGACGGCGATGAGTTCCGCGGCGGTGCCGGTGAGGAAGACTTCGTCGGCGCCCTTGAGCTCCTCTGGGCGGATGTTGCGGACGGTGCAGGGGGCACCGTTCTCGGCACAGAGATCCATGACGAAGCGACGGGTGACACCTTCGAGCACGCCGGCCTCGGTGGGGGGCGTGAAGACCTGGCCGTTGTTGACCATGATGATGTTGTCGCCGGTGCACTCGCAGACGTTGCCCTCAAGGTTGAGCATGATGGCCTCAAGGCAGCCGGCGTCGATGGCCTCGACCTTGGCGAGGATGTTGTTGAGGTAGTTGAGGGACTTGACGCGCGGATCAAGGCAGGCGATGGGGGTGCGGGGGCGCTTGGCGACGATGACCTTCATGCCGCTGGCGTAGACCTCGGGCGGGTAGAGGGAGATCTGATCGCAGATGCAGATGACGCCGGCCTCCGGGCACTTGAAGGGGTTGAGGCCGAGTGAGCCGTAGCCGCGGGTGACGACGAGGCGGATGTATCCGTTGTGGACGCCGTTGGCCTCGATGCACTCGCGCATGATGCGGACCATCTCATCGCGGGAGACGGGGATGCGGAGGCGGAGCGCTTCGGCGGAGCGCCAGAGGCGTTCCATGTGCTGTCCGCACTTGAAGATGCGGCCGTTGTAGACGCGGATGCCCTCGAAGCAGCCGTCGCCGTAGAGGAGGCCGTGGTCGTAGACGCTGACGACGGCCTGGCCCTTGCCGACCATCTTGCCGTTGACATAGATGATGGGCTTTGACTCGGTCTCCCAGGCGGCGGCCTTCTTGACGGTGCCGGCGGGTGAGTGGTCGGTGAGGACGGGGGCCTTGCGCGGGGTGCGGGCCTTGGCGTGCCCGTTGGCGGCGTGGCCGTTGGTGGCGACGGCGTGGGTCATCTTGACGGGTGGACGGATGGCGACTTTTCGCCCGCCCGCGGAGACCTTGGCGGCGACCTTCTTGACGGCGGACGACTTCTTGGCGGGCTTCTTGGGGGTCATGGCGGGGCCTCCGGGGGTCGAGCGGACGGGAGGAATCGTATGACGGTGTGGGGCGGGGGTGGACCAGTGGGAGAGGTGGGGGAGGGGGGAGGGGGGGGAGGTGTGCGGCTCCTTTCTTCGCCCCAACGGGGCGCAGGGATGTCGCCACGGGTGAAGCGCAGACCGCGTCCTCGCGGGCGCAGCGCAACCCGTGAAACCGGAGGCGAAAACGCTCCCCTGCACCAGGGGGGCAGAGGACTCTCCCCCGCGCGTGTCGTCAACCGTGCCCGGTCAGTCTCCTCCGCCCCTGCCGGGGCGGGACTTTCACACACCCGTATTCCACGGGTTGCGCTGCGCTCCACCCGTGGCTACAGCCCTGCGCC
>JBQTIJ010000067.1:0-8294 GCA_052388255.1 Phycisphaerales bacterium | reverse complement strand
CAGTGACGGTCTCGCCCTCGAGCGTCTCCGAGACGCCGGGGATGAACACGTCCCTCGTCACCTTCACGCGGACGGGGCCGACCACCGCGGCGCTGATGATCCCCTACACCATCGGAGGCACGGCCACGGCGGGGGATGACTACACCGCCCTCTCGGGGATGATCGTCTTCGCTATGGGGAGTTCGACCGCCACGCTGATGGTGGAGGCGATCGACGACAACACCGTTGAAACCAGCGAAACGGTAACGATCCTCGTGGTAGCGACCGCCAACTACGGCGTGCAGAGCGGGGCCGACAGCGTCATGGTCACCATCCTTGATGATGAGCCGACCATCTCCGTGGCGGTGACCACGGCGAGCACGAGCGAGACCCCGGGATCCGCCGCGGCTCGTTTCACCTTCACGCGGACGGGGCCGCTGACGAACGCCTTCGCGTTCAGCTACACGATCGGCGGCACCGCAACGAACACAACCGACTATGGAACGCTCTCGGGCGTGCTGACCTTCGACGAGAACATGAGCACGGTCACGCTCGATATCGTGGCCGTAAACGACATGCTCGTCGAAGTGACCGAAACGGTCACCGTCACCATCAACGCCGACACGTCGTACCGCATCGCCGACGGCGCGGGGAGCGCGGCGGTGAGCATCCTCGACGATGAGCCCACCATCTCGATCGTGGCGACGGACGATGCAGCGCAGGAGACGGGCCTGGGCACGGGGCTCTTCACGCTCACCCGGACCGGGCCGACCACCTCGGAGTTCATGGTCACGATCACCATCGGCGGCACCGCGACCAACGGCACCGACTACCAGATGATCAGCACCACCGTGACCTTCCTTGCCGGATCCGCGACGGCCACGGTTGATCTGACACCGATCGACGATGCAGACGTTGAAGGCAACGAGACCGTGACACTGACGATCGCCGCGAGCACCGCCTACCGCATCGATGGCGGGGCAGGCGCGGCGACGGCCACCATCTTCGATAACGAGTCGGTCGTCTCGATCACCTCGCTCGATGGCGTGCTCAGTGAATCCACCGGCGACACCGCGCGGGTGCGGTTCTCTCGCGTCGGCGCAGCCCAGCTGCCCCTGACCGTGATGTACACGGTGACCGGGACGGCAACCAACGGGACCGACTATGTCGCCCTGACCGGCTCGATCGTGATCCCAGCCGACCAGACCACCGTCACCCTGACCTTGAGCGCGCTTGCCGATGCGCTCCGCGAAGGCACGGAGACCATCATCCTGACCCTCGCGGCCTCGAGCGACTACAGCATCGACGACATGGCCGCCGCGGCGACCCTCCGGCTCACCGATGACGAAGCGAACCCCGCGCCCGCGGCGGATCTCTCCGCCACTATCACCCTTGCGACGGCGCTGGTGCGGCCGACGCAGGTGGTCAACGGGACCCTGGTGGTCCGCAACTCTGGCGCGGTCACGGCCGATGGCTTCACCACCCGGATCGTGCTCTCGACCGACAACATCTTCGGCAACGCGGACGATGTTCTGGTCACGGAGATCACCGTCAACGGTGCGCCGATCGCGCGCGGACAGTCGCGCTCCGCCGCGTTCATGGTCACGGTCCCGGCGGACCTCGCACCCGGGGCGTACTTCATCCTCGCCAAGACCGATCATCTTGGAGAACTGACGGAAGTCAACGAAGCGAACAACATTTCAAGGTCCACCGCAGCCAATCTAACGGTGGCACCGGCCCCGACCATCAGCATCGCCGCGAGCGATCGGGCGGCCGGCGAGACACAGAACGGGGCAGCAGCCAACGGCGGCCGGTTTACCTTCACGCGGACCGGGCCCACGGGCACGGCCCTGACCGTGAACTACGTGGTTGGCGGTAGCGCAGGGCCCGGCACCGACTACACGGCACTCTCTGGGACTGTCACCTTCGCAGTGGGTTCAACCACCGCGACCGTGGATATCAGCGTACTGAACGACCTGCTCGCCGAGGGGACGGAGAACGTGATTGTCGGCATCGGACGGGGCGAGGGGTACAGCATCAACCTGACCAAGCAGTCCGCGACGGTCAACATCGCCGACAACGAGCCCATCGTGACGATTCAGGCCTCGGACGCCGCCGCGAGCGAGACGGCCGGCAACGGCGGGCGATACACCGTGCGGCGCACCGGGCCGACGACCACCGCCCTGACGGTGGCGTACACCGTCAGCGGGTCCGCCTTGAGCGGGACCGACTTCACAGCCCTCTCGGGCACGGTGGTCATCCCTGCGGGGATGGCGAGCGCCACGATCGATCTGACAACCATCGACGACGCGATCCGCGAGAACGCCGAGACGGTCATCGTGACCCTGGCCACGAGCGGGGCCTACACGATCGGGACCAAGAGCACCGCCACGGTCACCATCGCCGACAACGAGCCGGCCGTGAGCATCCGCGCCATCGATGTCACAGCGGGCGAGGCCAACGACAACATCGCCCGCTTCAGCGTGACCCGGACGGGCACGCGGTCGGGCAACCTCATCGTGATGTACACCCTGAGCGGGACGGCCACCAACGGTACCGACTATGAGATGCTGACGGGGATGGTCACCATCCCCGACGGCGAGGCCTCCGCCACGATTGTGATCACACCCCTCGACGACACGACGGGCGAAGCCCCTGAAACCGTGATTGTTACGCTCGCGGAAGACGCTGCCTATGCCATCACGGCGAACATGTCGATGGTGACGGCCACCATCAGCGACAATGAGCCGGTTGTCACCGTGGTCGCCTCGCGTTCGACAGCGCTCGAGACCGGGCCGACCGCCGGTCGCTTCACGGTCTCACGCACCGGGGTGCGGACCGACGCGCTGGTGGTCAACTACACCATCTCAGGCACGGCCACCGACGGGGCGGACTTCGTGACGCTCTCTGGGATGGTCACCATCGCGGCGGGCGCGGCCTCGGCCACCATCGATGTTCTCGCCATCAACGATGTCTTCGGCGAGGACGCCGAATCGGTGATCCTGACGATCGCGCCGGGGGCCGGGTACGCGGAGGGTGCTCCCGCAGCATCCGCCACGGTCATGATCATCGACAACGAGCCAACGGTAACGGTGCAGGCCCTCGACAGCTCCGCCTCAGAACAGGGCCCTAATGGCGGGTCGTTCATCGTCACGCGCTCCGGGCCGAACACCAACGGGCTGACCGTGACCTACACCGTGGGCGGAACGGCGACCGCGGGTGCGGACTACGCCGCGCTCTCGGGGACCGTCACGATCCCCGCGGGCGCATCGTCCGCGGTGATCACGCTGGTACCCATCGATGACGGCCTGGGCGAAGCCCCCGAGACCGTAACCCTGACACTCTCGGGCAACACCGGGTACCGCGTCGTTGAATCGACCGGGAACCGGGCCGTGACCATCGCCGACAATGAACCGATCGTGAGCGTGCAGGCGAGCGACGGAGTGGCAACCGAAGGCGGGACCAACAACGGCCGCTTTACGTTCAGCCGCGCGGGCTCGACGGCACAGGCCGTGAACATCACGTACACCCTGAGCGGCACAGCGGGCGTCGACGACTACATGGCTCTCAGCGGAACGATCACCATCCCGGCAGGTATGTCGTCGGCCTCGCTGACACTCAGCGCTCTCGCCGATGAGCTGGCCGAGGAGGATGAGACCGTTGTCCTGACAATCACCGGTGTGAACGGCTATCGGCCGGACCCTGACCGCACCTCGGCCACGGTGGCCATCACGGCGGCCGGGCCGGTCGTCTCGATCACGGCCAGCGACCCAACGGCCACGGAGCAGGGCGCGACCACGGGCCGCTACACCATCCGTCGCACGGGCCCGACCACGGATGATCTTGTGGTCTCGATCGAGGCCGAAGGCACCGCCTCCACGGACGACTACGTCGCGCTGCCCATGACGGTGACGATCCCCGCGGGGCAGAGTTCCGTCACGGTCACGCTGACACCCATCGACGACAGCGTGGGCGAGTCCGCCGAGACCGTCGTGCTCTCGATCATCGCCGACGATGAATACCGCATCGACGAAACGCTCTCGAGCGCCACGGTGACCATCACCGACAACGAGGCGGTTGTCTCGCTGGCGGTGCGCGATGCACTCGCGACCGAAGGTCGTGCCACCGACGGCGGCAAGATCACCGTCACTCGCGTCGGCGTCAAGACCGCGGCCATCTCCGTGTCCTACACCATCGCGGGCAGCGCGACCAACGGCACCGACTTCACCATGCTCTCAGGAACGGTCGTGATCCCCGCGGGCCAGTCGTCCGCGGACATCCTCATCGCGGCCCTTTCGGACCTCGTGGTCGAGGGTGACGAGACGGTGCTGATCACGCTGGTGACGGGCTCCGGGTATGCACTCGGGACGAACACGCAGGGGACCGTGACCCTCAAGAACTTCGGACAGCCCGACCTGAACGTCTCTTCCGTCAACGTGATGCCCGCCAGCATCTCGCTCACGACACCCGGGCAGTTGACCACGGTCAACATCACGATGGAGAACCTCGGGGCCGCACTTGCAGGGCCGTTCCGCGTCGAGGTCCGCCTGACAGCGAACAACATCCTCGGCGATGCCGACGACATCGTTCTTGGATTCTTCGATGTCGATGGGATCGCCGCCCTCTCGACCGTGACCCGCATGTTCGTGGTGAACTGGGATGCCGTCCGCTCACCCGCGATCGGCAACTACTTCATCGGCACCCGTATCGATTCCGCCCGGCGTGTGGCGGAATCAAGCGAGAGCAACAACGACACTTTCACCCCGACCGCGGCGGTGACCATCGGGGCATGATCATTCAGACCTGCGTTGCGGACCCGAAGGCGGGCCCCGCGGATCACGAACGGAAGAGCCGCGAGAGCGCACCGCCCAGGCGGCTGGCGCTCCGCTGCGCCGCGTACAGCGGTGAGCGGTCTCGGATGGCCGAGAGGGCATGAGCCGCGGACTTGAACCCGGGGCCGCCCATGAGGCCGGTCTCAAACCAATCGTCCCAGACCCGCTCAAGGCCCGGCACCACCCGGCCCGCGGCGATCAACGGCTCATCGGGCACAAGCCCGGTGACAAGCCGGTATCCGATACGGAGCACTGAACGCACTTCCTCGGCCTCCGTGGCAGCCGAGCCAGCGGGATGCGAAGAAGAGGGCTGGGCCAGCTCACGAACGCCGTACAGCTCGATGACGAGCGCGCCGCGCCGATCGACCAGCACCTCAGACATACTGATGGGACCATGGCGGCGACCCTGCCGGTGGGCCTCGTCGACCGCATCAAGCAACTGCTCAACGGCCTGGCGTGATTCAGTGGGGGAAAGGAACCCGCCCTTCTGACGGAGCAGGCCATCAAGCGTCACCAGCCCCTTGGCGTCGCCCGTGAAGGGTGTCACCGCATACGCCACACCCTCGGCGTCAAGCCCATGTTCCTCGATCTCCAGCACATGCGCCGCCCGGAGCGTCCGCGCCTGTTCAAGGGCCGGCAGCAGCACCGGACCGGGGAGATTAAGGTTCAGCAGACGGTGGACGACATGGCTGCTCGAGTCGACCGCGTGAAGCGCGAGAACGCGCGGGCCGAGAGGGCCAGCGTCAAGGTCGCGGGTCAGCATGTACGGCCCGAGGCGCGGGCGGTCCATCAGGTACACCATGGGGGACGATTCTTGCAGGTCGAGAGGCATCACGCCGGATTCTGCAAGGATGTATCGACCCGCCAGAGATCGGTTCCGGCGAAAGAGCCCATAACCGCCCGGGGTTTGGGTGCTGATCGGAGATTCACCTCGCGAGAGCCATCTCTGGAGGAGAAACCCGGCTCTGCCGACTGGTCGCTTGATCACCGCGCTACCGCTCGTTCAGCGTGAGGTGCGGCAGATATCCTCGCCCATGAACATCGGTCGCCTTTGTGCTGCTTCTGTGCTGGTGATCTTGTCGGCGCGGGGCGTGGCGGCGGCGCTGCCGCCGGAACTTCTGACCGTGGCAGAGCGCAGCGCATTCAAAGCCACAGCGCTGCACGCGGATGTGGTCGAGATCCTCGACACCTTGGCACGCCGTTCGCCCCTCGCCAAGCGCATCTCGATCGGAACATCCACCGAAGGCCGCGACCTCCCGGCCCTTGTGATTTCTGACCCGCCCGTCCGGGACGCGGGCGCGGCCCGCCAACTCTGTGAAGACCAGGGGAAGGTGATGGTGCTGGCGATTGGCAACATCCACGCGGGCGAGGTGGACGGCAAAGAGGCCCTCCCCATGCTGGCCCGCGACCTGCTCTTCGATGAGGACGGAAAGCCCGCGCCATCGCACGACCTATTGAAGAAACTGGTGATCGTCTTCGCCCCCATCTACAACGCCGACGGGAACGAGCGCGTGAGCCCGACCAACCGGCCGGGTCAGGTGGGTCCCGAAGCCGGCATGGGCATCCGCGAGAATGCACGCGGGCGCGACCTGAACCGCGATTTCGTGAAACTCGAAGAATCCGAAACCCAGGGGCTCGTCGAGTTCATGAACGAGTGGGACCCGCATGTCTTTGTGGATTGTCACACCACCAATGGCTCCTATCACCGCTACGTGCTGACCTACGCAGGGCCGAAACTGCCTGCGGGCGATGCGGAACTGAACGCCTGGTGCCGCGAGAGCTTCTTCCCCGCGCTGAGGCTGAGCTTCGAAGCCGCCACCGGCCAGAACGCCTTCTGGTACGGCTCGTTTGAAGGCGCCTTTGGCGAAGCCGAGCGCGGGCATACACGCTGGGAGACCTTCCCGGCCGAGGCACGCTACGGGACGAACTACGTCGGTCTCCGCAACCGCATCAGCGTCCTGAGCGAGGCGTACGCCTACGCGACCTACAAGGAGCGCGTGATGGCCACGCGGTCCTTCGTCCGTTCAGTCCTTGAAGTCGCCAGCACCAATGCCCAGACCATCCGACAGATCACGACCAGCGCGGACGAGCGGACGGCAAGCCGCGGCACGACGCCCGAGGGCACCATCGCCATCCGCACCCGCGCGACGGCATGGCCGAACAAGGAGCAGGTGCTCGGCTATGTCGAAGAGACGCGCGACGGTCGTTCACACTCTACCGGCAAGCCCGCTGAATACATGGTCGATCTCATGGATCGGTTCGAGCCCACGCTCACCGCGCCGCGCCCATTCGCCTACTTGCTGCCACGCATCCCCGGTGCAAAGGGAACAGAGCGCATCTGCGCAACTCTGCGGCGACACGGCATCGATGTCGAAGAGCGCGACTTTGAAGAAGCGCTCACCGTCACCACACTGCGTGTGAAGTCAATCGAACAAGCCAGCCGGGCCTTCCAGGGGCACGTGATCGCGCGGATTGACGTCACCGAAAAGGAAGAAAAGCGTCCGTTCAAGGACGGGGTCTACTTCATCCGGACCGATCGCCCGCTCGGGAACCTGATCTGCTACTTGCTGGAGCCCGCCTGCGAGGACGGCCTCGGGGCATGGAACGCCTACGACCCATGGCTGAACATCGGTGAGGAACTCCCGGTCTATCGCTTGATGACCCCCCTGCCGACCCAGGGCCCAGTTCGTGTCTCACCCTGAACGGAAGCGGGCGAGGGCACCAAGGCACCTTCCACACACCGAACACCTTGCTCAACGAACCGGGGAAACCGGGGAAACCCGCGGCGTCTCGCGCGCAGCGCTCCTCTCGCGTCCGCTGCTCCAAAGCGAGCAGGATTCTGGTATGATCGGGCCCGCTCGCCCTACGGGCTTACTGACGCGAAGGCGCCGGTGACCTGCTGTCGACGGTGAGTCGTTCTGAGAACCAAACCGCCTCCGCGGCATCCACGTCCTCTCAAGGAGTCTTCATGGAACTGTACATTGACACGGCCAACCTCGACGAAATCAAAGAAGCCCGGGACCTTGGCGTCCTTGATGGCGTGACGACCAACCCCTCGCTGATCGCGAAGGAGAAGGGCACGACCTATCACAAGCGCCTCGGCGAGATCTGCGAACTGGTGAAAGGCCCCGTGAGCGGCGAGGTCATCTCGATCGAGTACAAGGGCATGATGAAGGAAGCCGCGGACCTCGTCAAGATCGCGGGCAACATCGTCGTCAAGCTCCCCATCACGGTGGACGGTCTGAAGGCGTGCAAGGCCCTTTCGGACAAGAGCATCCGGACAAACCTGACCCTCTGCTTCCAGCCCCTTCAGGCGTGGATGGTGGCCAAGGCGGGCGCGTACCTTGTCAGCCCCTTCCTCGGTCGCATCGACGACATCGGAGATGACGGCATGGACCTCAACAAGACCATCCGCAAGAACTACGACAACTACGGGCTGAAGACCAAGATCCTCGCGGCCAGCATCCGCCACCCGCTGCACAT
>JBQTIJ010000066.1:0-4096 GCA_052388255.1 Phycisphaerales bacterium | reverse complement strand
TTTCTGTGCCGACTAGCTCGTTGCCGGGTTTTAGTTATCGTTGGATGATTCCCATGATTTGGCCGTGATGTACCGCATGGATGAGGTTTATTTAGCGGCGGGGTATGTCGCTTGCAGCGACCTGCTTTGTCCAGGCGGTGAGCGGGCGCGCGCCGGGGACAAGCTCAAGAGCGATGAAGGCCACGCGGGCGGAGTCGTCTTCGTGGATCGCGGCCTCATAGACCTGGGCGATGCCGGGATGCTGGAGCCGGGCGAGGACCCGGGCCTCATGCTCAAAGCGGCGCTGCGCGGCGGTATCGAGCGCGGCGGCGCGGACGACTTTGACAGCGACCTTGCGCTCGGGGAAGGCCGAGTCGGCCTCGTACACGGAGCCCATGCCACCGGTGCCGATGAGCGTGCGCAGGGTGTAGCGGCCGAGCGTGCGGCCGACCCAGCGCTCAGGGGTCCCGAAGGGGTCAGCGGGTTCGGCGAAGGCGGTGGGGGGCTCGATGAACGTGGCGGAGCGGATGGCGCGCTGATGGCCGCGGAGCATGCGAACGGCCTCATCGCGGACGGCGGGATCGGGGGTCTGGTCCACGAGGCGGGCCCGGTCGGGCTCATCAAGCTGGAGGGCGCGGTGGAAGAGGTCCTCGGCCCGGGCGAAGCGGTCTCGGTCGGCGGTGCGGTCGGGGGTCATCCGTGGCTGCTTTCGCGGCGTGGCCGGGGTTGGCGGGGCTCAGGGCGAGGGTCGCTCGAGTTCTTCACGGAGCCAGGCGCGGGCGGCGGTCCAGTCGCGCTCGATGGTTCGCACGGGCACTCCGAGCGCCTGGGCGGTCTCTTCGACACTCAACCCCGCGAAGAAACGGAGTTCGACCACCCGGGCTTTTCGCGGATCGAGATCTGCAAGGCGGGTCAAGGCGCTGTCGAAATCGGGGAGGTCGATGGCCCGCTCCTCGAACGCGGCGAGGGTCTCGGGGAGTTCGACTGGGAGCGCGCCGCCGCCGCGTTTATGGGCCTTTCGAATGCGGGCGTGGTCGCAGAGGACGCGGCGCATGCCCTGCGCGGCGATGGCCATGAACTCGCCCCGTGAGGCCCAGCCGATGGTGCGCTGGCCGACGAGTTTGAGGAAGACCTCGTGCACGAGGGCGGTGGGCTGAAGGGTGTGGCCGGCGCGTTCACCTTCGAGATAGGCCGAGGCGAGGCGGCGGAGTTCGCCATAGACGCGGGGGAGAATGACCGACGCGGCTTGAGCGTCACCGGCGGCGGCGGCGTCGAGGAGCCGGGTGAGTTCATGGCCAGTTTCGGGCGCGGGGTCAGGCATGGCGGCAAAGGGCAGGGTACGGGCAGGGGTGGCGGATGGCGGACCGGTTCTTCGCGGATATGGGTGATGGCGGCCCTCATTGCCCAAGGAGCACATTCGTGCTGACTCGATTCTCGGCCTTCGTGTGGTGGATGCTCGCGCTCCTCGTTGCGGTTGGCCTGCTGGGCGATCGTGCCCTGGCGCAGAGCAACTGCATCACGGGAGCGTTCGCGCCTCCTGACTCGAACTTCGACCGGAACGGGTCGGGAATCCTGCGGGTTCTGGGCGGGCCGGGGGGCGACCACGTCCTCGGGCTGATGATCGACCAGACGGGTGATGGAATCCCGGATCTCGAGTTCGGTCTGCCCCTGGCCGGGCAGGATGCGGTGAACTACTTCCTTTCGCCCGGGCAGGGGTTCGTAGTGGCGATCGGGTGTCCGAATGTGCAAGGGTGTCCGAGTGTGGGCGGGCCGGGAGCGCAGCCGGCGCGGACGATCGCGCTGATGAGGGTGCCGAGCGCGGGGTCGGTGCTTTCGCTGGTACACACCGACTGCCTTGGGGGCGGGCTGCTCAATGGAAATGGGCGCTGGTATGAGCGTGGGCTCTGTCACCCCGCAGCGCCGGGGCTTGCGTGCGGGGCGACGGCGGACTACGCGCTTGGGGCGACCGTCTGCAACGCGGTGTACATCGCGCGATCGGACGTGATGGGGAACAACGAGCTTCGGATCTATGACCTTGGCAACACGACGCCCGACCCGACCGATGGGCGCGGGCAGCAAACGCTCGACGCGGGGATCGAAGACACAACGATGGCGCTCGACCGGGGGGGCAATGTGCTCATGGTCAAGAGCGGGCTTGTGACTCAGGGGAACCGCTTCAACGTGAACCTGATCGATCTTTGCCCCGGCTCGGCGACGTTCGGCCGCCGCATCGTGGGCGGGGGCGCTCCGTATGTGAACATCTCGACCGCCTCCGGGCTGCTCTCGGCGAACGTGACGCTTTGTTCTGCGAGTACGCTGACGGTCCAGCCGCGGGTGGCGAGCACGAACCTGGGGCCGGCGCTTGTGATCAACCGGTGCTGCGCTGGCGCGGCGGAGCAGATGGGCCGGTGCTGCAACCGGAACACGGGTGGGTGCAGCCCGACCACGCTGGCGGGCTGCGACAGTGTGACAAGCACCTTCACGGCGGGTGCGAACTGCGGGACGCCGTGCCCGCAGCCGACGCCGGTGCTCGACGTTGTGGGGACAGGGCCTTCGATGGCGCTTGTGGGACAGGGACTGACTTACACGCTGGTGTGCAGCAACACGGGGCCGATCGCGGCTCTCAACACCACGGTTCGGCTGACCTTCTCGACGAGCTTTGCCACGATCGAGAGCGTGAGCGGTGGCGGGGTGGTGACGGGCGGGCAGGTGCGCTGGACGCTCGGAACGCTGGCCGCGAGTGCGGAGAGTGGGCCCCTGAGCATCACCCTTCGGCCGGTGTGCCTGGCGGTGCTGCAGCCCTTTGCACTCTCGGTGCAGGCGACAACGAGCAACGGGCCGACGGCGGTGATCGACCCGCCGTTCACGGTGACCACGACGAGCGGGCCGACGGACGCGGTGGCGACGACGGTTGTGAGTACGCCGGCGACTGGGGAACCACTGACCCCGGGGACGTTGATCACCCACACGGTGACCATGACCAACACGCTGAACGCGGTGCGATATCGAACGGGCTTCACCCTGAGCGCGGGGCACTCCGCTTCGTTTCAGAGCGTGCTCACGGATGGCGGGGGGACGATCACGCTCCAGCCGGGGTCAGGGAACATGTCGTGGGCGGGTGACCTTGCGCCGAGCTCTGTGACTGTTGTCTCGTTCACTTCGAAGATCTTCGACTGCCTGCCGGTGGGAGCGCGGCCGAACCAACTGGGGTTCGGAGGGAGCACGTTCATTACGGACGGCTGCGGGAACGCGCTGGCGCTGGTGGCGCCGGGGCCGATGTTCGCGGTCGAGCCACCGCTTACGGCGGGGCTGCGCGTGGTGGATGTGCCGGGGGTGTGCCGGGGCGGCAGCGGGGTGCCAAGCAACGGCAACCGTGTGGCGCTGGTGCGGCGGGGGCAGCCGGGGCGGTTTGCCTTGGAGCTGCGCAACCTCGCTGCAACGGCGCAGCCCGGAGCGCGCGCGACGGTGACGTTTGACAGCAACCTTGAAGTGAACGACCCGCCGTATGCGGGGACGCCGGCGGGGGTGAGTTACGACGCCGAAACGCGCGTGCTTATTCTCGCGGCGGACCTTGCCGTGGGTGGTGTGGTGAGCGTCGAGTTTGAAGCGCGGTTGGCGACGCAGGTGCGCTGCTCCGGAACGCTCGCAGTGACGGCGGGGGGCGGGCTCTGCTCAAGCCCGGCCGGTTCGCTCGGGGTCTTTGCGGTGGCGGAGCCGCCGGGCGCTCCCCATCTTCTTGCCCAGGACTACATCGATGGGCTGCTGACATTTCGGCCTGACATTGATACGGAACTCCAGCCCTTGCTTTGCTTCAACTTCTCGGGCAGCGGATCGGCGGGCCTCTCGCGCTCGCCTGCCGGGGACGTCTACATGGCCTCGCCGCTGGTGCGACTGAATCCATCGACACTGGAACTGGTGGACTACCCCGCTTCGGACTTCCCGGTGCTCGATGTCGCGTTTGACAGCACGACCGGCACGAGCATCCGGCTGGGGGACCAGCGGATCGCGCGGCATAACGAAGGCGCGGGGACGAGCACGCTGATCGTGCAGGATCCAACACGGTTCTTCCGGCAGGTGGTGGTGGGGCGCGATGGCCGGATCGCGACGATCGCCTCGG
>JBQTIJ010000065.1:0-1876 GCA_052388255.1 Phycisphaerales bacterium | reverse complement strand
GTGGCTGCGGGCGGGCAGGCCACCGGTGTCCAGATCAACCGCGGCCGACCGGGCGAGCACCACGCCGTGATTGTCTATGACCCTCGCAAGGTTGCCCACGACGACCTGCTCACCCAACCCCTCCCGCGCCACGGGTTCGTCCTCGATGCCTGGACCAACGGCCGCCCCGAGATCTACACCCTCGACGAATGGCGCAACGTCGCTCTTCGCATCACCGTGGAGTGGGAACTGCAGGACCTCACCATGATCGGCGACCTGCCCGATCCGGAGGCCGATGGCCCGCCGGGCGCGGGCGCCGCGGCAGAGTCCACCCCCGTCGGCCGCCTCTGGTCACGCTGAGCAAGCGGGCTCCGGCCGGTCAATCATGGTGCGCCATGAACTCTCCAACACATGATCCCGTCGAGGTCCTGATCGCTTCCGATGCCTGGTGTACGCGCCAGATCCTCAACATCTGCGCTGTTCTCCCGCGCGAGCAGTTCCACCGGTCCTTTGACATCGGCCTCGGCTCCCTCCACGCCACCGCGACCCATGTCGTCAGCACCATGCGCCGCTGGACCGATCGGCTCGCCGGGCGCACGCCGCGGCCCATGCTCCATGCCGTCCCCGGCCATCCGCATGTCGGCGGCGAGGACAAAGACCGCACGCCGGAGGAACTCTCACTCCTGCTCGACGAGGCCGAGCGCGACCTTGCAAGCACCATGGCGGAACTCCGCCGGTCCCACCCCGCGGGGGGCACGCTCACCCTTGATTGGCCCGGCCCGGAGGGGCGCGCCCGCCGCTACACCTTCACCCACGGCGCGGTGATCGCCCACGTGACCACGCACGGATATCACCACCGGGCCCAGATGCTCAACATGCTCCGCCGACTCGGGGCCCCCGTCCCCGGTGTCACCGATGGCTACCCGGAACTGAGCGCCGTCGACTGGCAAGCCGAAACCCAGTCCCCGCCCGTGCTGGTCTGAGCGGGCCTTCGGGTGTCGCCTTCCCGGGTCGGTTTTCGCTGATAGTCATCTGGCGGTCAAACTCAAGGCGGAAGGTGTACTCGATCACCTGCGCCTTGGTCCCCGTCGCCCCCAGACACGCCCCGTGCTCCGGCCAGTCGTGCGCCGCGGCGTGTTGTGCCTCGACCTTCGCCTCGGGGCAAAGTGCTTTCACTCCCCTGATCGCCTCCACCGAGCCATCACTCCGGCCGGTTCACGCTCTGCGACGGATCGGTTAGCCACGTCGCCGCCGCCTCGCCGCGGACCTCTATCCAGTATGCGACTCCCAGGTCCACCGCCGCCGCGGCCTCCCCCTTCGCAGAGAGTTTCTCTCTAAGCCGCCGCTCCGTGAGCCGCACCCGAACGGGCACGGAGTCCCACACCCGCGCGGTCCTGTCGTCTGACGCCGTGACGATCCGCAACCCGTCAGGGCTGAACGCGGCGGAGCTGACCCCTTCCGTGTGCCCTTTGAGTTCCGCCACGCTCACGCCGGTCGCCGCGTCCCACACCCGCGCGGTCTTGTCCCATGACGCCGTGACGATCCGCGTCCCGTCCGGGCTGAACGCGGCGGAGTTGACTCTGGTCGTGTGCCCCTTGAGTTCCGCCACACTCACGCCGGTCGCCGCGTCCCACACACGCGCGGTGGTGTCCCATGACGCCGTGACGATCCGCGTTCCGTCCGGGCTGAACGCGGCGGAAGTGACCGTGTCCTTGTGCCCCTTGAGTTCCGCGACGCTGATGCCGGTCGCCGCGTCCCACACCCGCGCGGTGTTGTCGTCAGACGCCGTGACGATCCGCGACCCGTCCGGGCTGAATGCGGCGGAGCCGACCCATCCCGGATGCCCCTTGAGTTCCGCGACGCTGATGCCGGTCGCCGCGTCCCACACCCGCGCGGT
>JBQTIJ010000064.1:0-1943 GCA_052388255.1 Phycisphaerales bacterium | reverse complement strand
GATCCGCCCCCGGGCCCCCGCCCGGACGGGCATCCATCCGCCAGGATCGGGTTGCGCTCGGCAGCTGCGGGTCAAAGGACGGGCGTGAGAGTTCGATCACCTGCCGATCGATGAGTGTGCCCTTCTCTTCGTCGATGCGGTAGCGATCGACCGCCACGGTGGTCATCTGTTCCGCAGTGGTCTTGAGGAGGTCGGTCTGGACCCAATCCGTGAACTTGGTCGAGAAGCCCGTGTTCAACGAAGTGACATAGACCCGGTTCTTCCCAACCTCGCGGATGTACTTGCGGTTCCCCGCGGCCTCAAGGGGCGAACCCGATGCGCTGCCGAACGCCTTGCCGATGATCAGGTTCACTGGGGTGGTGTTCCCCGACTGGATCGTGACGCGTGTACCGATCGAGCCGGGTGCGGCACCGGGGTGTTCACCCTCCGGATCAAGGACACCGAACCGCGCGTGGTCCGCCTTCACATCGCTGACTACTTGCTCCTTCTGCAGCCCGACGAACGCGCTCGCCGCCGCGGCCACTTTGTCCGTGGCGTCGGCGGGGTAGTTGCTGTGACTGGGGATGGTCCAGCGGCGCGAGTCAAAGGCGACCTTGAAGGCGCGGGTCTTGGCCGATGCTTCGTCAAAGCTCAGAACTTCGAGCGAAGTCGCCGCGCTTGGGTCGGTAAGGGCCGGGGTGAGGGGCTGTCCCTGATCGCTGATCAGTGCGATCTCCGCCGCTCGCGGCCGGGTGAGGTACACCAGGCCCGTCAGGAGAGCGGCGATCACGACAAACGAGATGGTCTTGGCGGAGTCGGTCACGGGTTGCTCTTGAACAACGCGGCTCAGCGGCCGGAGGTGGTCGGGTCAGGGATCGTGTGGACGTCGGTTTCTCGGGCGCGACGGCGGAGGAAGACAATCGCTCCGATCGCCAGGGCAGGGATGGGGGGCAGGGCGACGGCACCGAGACGGATCGTGAGCTGGGTGTGCTCAATATCCGACCTGGTCGCGAGGCGGGCGTCTTCGATGGTCTGGCGCTTGCGATCCTCGATCGCGGTGGTCTGGGCGGCGAGTTTCCGCTGCTCGGCCTGGCGGACGGAGTCGATCATGATCGCTTTGGTGTTCTCGTCGAGGTCCTTCTTGTCCTCGATCTCCTTGATCCGCGCGTCGAACCGCGCCTGGGCCTGGTCTTGCTCGGTCTTGGCGGCACGCTCGGCATTCGCGACGGTGTCGAGCGTCGTCTGCATGAGTTCGGCCCGCTGCCTCTCCACACGCTCGAGCGTGCGGAAAGCGCGGCGGCGCTTGCGCAGTTCAAGGAGCGACTCATCACCCGCGAGAGAGTCGACCGCGTTGAGAACAAACGTCACATTGTCGAACTCAAGCTCGATGTTCCCCTGCTCGCGGATGTTGAAGAACGTCTCGCTGATCATGTCAAGGTCGCCGACGATGATCGCGTTGATGTTCCCCTCACCCCCTGATAGGCGCGCCGCGATCGTCTGCTGTGTCCCGGTGCGGCTCGGTCGCCGGTTGGGGTTCAGTTGCGGGCCGAACATGGTGCGCACCGTCAGTTGTGAATAGGGCATCTGGCCGCTGGTCGGGCCTGATCTCAGCAGCGCGGTGAAGGCGGGTGGCTGGGCCGCAGGAACGTCCTTCGCCGCCTTGCGTTCGACCGTCTCAACACGGCCCCCGAAGAGCACGACGACCTCCTGCAGGCCGCCCGCCACTGGGTCAGCGTCGTTGAACGCGGGCAAGAGTGCCTCTCCCGGCTTGCTCGCGCGATAGTCGAGGCGGCTGACCCACACGATCTCGGGCGGCGTCTCGATCAGGAGCGGGTGAGGGTTGTTCGCGTCCCAGACGATCGCGTCCCCGCTGATCTTCGCGCCAAGGGCTTCGTTCAGCGAGGTCATGTCGCCCTTGGGCTCCGGCGGCTGGCCCCGGGCCATCGGGTTGTTTGGTCGGTTGG
>JBQTIJ010000063.1:0-9738 GCA_052388255.1 Phycisphaerales bacterium | reverse complement strand
GCGGTCGGGATTGGCTCCGGCGGCGTGCTGAACACGCCGTTTGATGTCAGCGAGGAAGGCAACTTCTGCACTGGGCTCGCCTACGTCGGCGAGGGAAGCGGGTTCAACAACTTCCGGGCCTATCGGGCCGACTTTGCGGCGGGGACGGTCATCAGTCTTGGGCACCTTGGTGGCGAGGGCTCACGCGGCAACTGCATCTCCAGCGATGGCCTGGTCATCGCGGGCTGGGACCGGGGCACCTTCGGAAACGATCGCCCCGCGGTCTGGCGCATCGACGCGATGAGCGGCGCGGTCACCGAGACGGTGCTCGGGGCGGATGAGGAGTTCGGCGAGGTCGGCGCGATGAACAGCGACGGCACCATCCTTGCCGGTGGCAGCAGCGAAGTTCCCGGCGAGCTCTTGCGCTGGACGTGGAACGGCACTGAGTATGTCCGCTCCTCCCTCGGGACGCTCGATGGCGGCGGTATCAGCGTCATGGGCATGAGCAGCGACGGCTCGGTCATCATCGGCAGCAGCGGCGGGTTCTTCTTTGGTCAGACCGCCTTCATCTGGACCCAGGCCACGGGCATCGTCAGTCTCCTCGACCATGTCGAGGGCCTTGGGCTCACCGGGCTGCCCGATGGAGCGACCTTTGCCGCGGCGACGGCGATCTCACCCGATGGCACGGCCATCGGCGTTGGCGGGTTCTTCGCGACCTCGGGCCTGATCCTCCTGAACGGCGGCGCTCCCTGCGTTGAGCCGGTTGTGCTGCCCGCGTTCAGCACCACCGAAGTCTCGCGCTGCGACCCCACCGCCTTCTTGAACGTTCAGGCAGCGGGTACGGGCCCCTTCACCTTCCAGTGGCGGCGGAACGGCATGCCGATCTTCCCCGGCCCCTCCGGCACAGGTTCCAACTACGCAACCGGGTTCTTCTCCCCTTCGCAGCTCATCATTGAGAACGCCAACCAGGCCGATGCCGCGATGTATGACTGCATCGTCACCAACGCCTGCGGGAGCATGACGAGCGCGCCCCTTGTCCTCACGGCGCGCGGGGCCGATCTCTATGACACATGCGAGACCGCCGCGGACTTCACGGGCCCGGGCGGGGTCGCGCTGCCCATGTGCGGGGCGTACATCGATCAGTCACCCGCGAGCTGTGTGACCTCTGGACAGCAGGCGGACGTGTGGATCCGCTACACCGCCGAGACCGCGGGCGACTACCGCATCACCACCTGCGGCCAGAACTTCTACGACACCATCCTCTCGGTGTACGACACCTGCGGCGGGCCGGAGATCGCGTGCAGCGGCGACTTCTGCTTCTCGCTGGCGAGCATCGAGCGCATCACGCTCGCGGCTGGCCAGACCGTGCTCGTTCGGCTGGGTGCCGGCTTCACGCCACCCGAGCCGGTGCAGGTCTTCTTTGAGACGCTCCCCCCGGTGCCGGCGAACGACGCCTGCGCCATGGCCGAGGAGATCTCGGGGACCGGCAGCTTCGCCTGGGACACGACCTACGCCCTCAACGACGGCACCGCGACGTGCAGCTTCAACTCCGGCAAGGATGTCTGGTTCCGCTACACCCCGGCCGAGTCGGGGCTTGTGACCTTCGACACGTGCGGCGCGCTCCTTGACACGGTGCTCAGCGTCTTTGATGTCTGCGGCGGGACGGAACTCGCCTGTAACAACTTTGTCGAGGATGTCGACGGCTGCCTCTTCCAGAGCCGGATCGTGGACCTGGCGGTCACCGCTGGCACTCCGGTGCTGGTCCGTTTGGCCGCGAACACGGGCTTCGAATCGGGCACCGGTTCCCTGAACGTTTCGTTCCGCCTCGTCACGTGCACGGTGGACTTCAACGACGACGGCTTTGTGGAGCCGGGCGACCTTGACGAGTTCATCACCGCGTTCTTCAGCGACAACGAAGCGGAGCGGGCCCGCTGCGATTACAACGGCGACGGCTTCGTTGAACCCGGCGACCTCGACGAGTTCATCACGGCCTTCTTCGAAGGTTGCTGAAGTTGCGAACGGCCCGGCTGGTCCAGCGTGACCAGTCCGGGTTGGGCAGAGCAGACGCTCGGGATAGAGCGGGGGCCGGACGAAGACCCTTGACGGGCCCTTGGTCCCTGTTGGGGCGAGAGCGGTGGGTGCGCGCGGGCGCTGCCCGTCCTTCAGCCGCGTTGGCGGCTGTGGCACGGGCGGTGGAACGAATCCGCAACCTGCGCCATTGATGGCGCGGGTTGCGCGTGGAGAGCGCGGGGGTTCCGCTTCAGCGGTCCGTGGACGACACGTTCCCAGTGCGCTGAGCTCTGTCCGGAGCGCCGCTCCACACGCAGGAGCAGGTCCAGCACCTGGGTGGTCTGCGCACCACCTTCACGCTGAGTGCCGCGGGGTGTAACCACTGGCGAACCGCAGTCCAACCCGTAGTTCGCCATACGCGCCCCGCACCGATTGGGGCGGAGGGCGTTCATGTCCGCCGAGAACGGCACGTCTTGTCACAGGGTCCGACGAAGTTGATCGGGGACGCCGAGAGCAGCAGACTCGTGCCAGTGCCTCAAGCCGATACGATGTTCCAATCGGAGCCCTGCATGGCCATACCCGGCTACCAAGAGTTCATGCTTCCCTTGCTCAAGTTTGCCGCCGATGAGCAGGAGCACACGATCTCCGATGCGCTCGAAACGCTCGCGACTCAAATGGGCATCTCAGAGGCCGAGCAGGACTTGATGCTTCCGAGCGGTACGCAAACGCGGTTCTACAACCGGGTCACCTGGGCCGTCACGTACCTGACCAAGAGCCTTCTCTTGGAAAAGGCCGGTCGCGGGAAGTTCAAGATTGCCTCGCGCGGACTTGACACACTCAGGAAGAACCCGGCCAGCATCGACAATCGATTCCTGGAGCAGTTCCCAGAGTACTTGGCATTCAAGACGAAGAAGAAAAAGGACAAGGCGGCAGTGGCCACCGGCAATGATGGGGAGTCGTCGGCTATTGACCCCGGCATCACGCCGGAGGAACAGTTGGGCGCGGCCTATGAGGAGTTGCGGCAGGCGCTCGCGGACGACCTGTTGCGCCGGGTTCGGGCTGGCTCGCCTAAATTCTTCGAGCATCTGGTGTTTCGTCTGCTTCTGGCGATGGGGTACGGCAAGGGTCAGATTGAGCGGGCAAAAGTGACGGGCAAGAGCGGTGACGAAGGAATCGACTGCGTGATTCCACAAGACCGACTCGAACTCGACATGGTGTATGTGCAGGCCAAGCGGCATGAGAACGCCGTCGGTCCAGGCGACATCGACAAGTTTGTCGGCTCGCTCATGCGCAAGAAGGCCACCAAGGGCGTCTTCATCACGAGCGGCAGTTTCACCGACGGGGCGGAACGCGCAGGCAAGGAAGCCGCCGTAAAACTTCGGCTCATCGACGGTGACGAACTCGCGGAGTTGATGATTGACTACAACGTTGGCGTGGCGGCCGCAGATACCTACATCGTGAAGAAGATCGACACGGATTTCTTCGAGGGTCTGCCGCTATGAGCGGGCCAGTCCATGGTCGATAGACCAAGATGGGACAGCACATGCCGCCTTGTTCGGGTTGATCGTGACACAGACCGCCGCTGGGCCGATTGGAGACCGCGCGCTCGCGGTTCCCGCCTCGACGTTCCTGCTGCTGAAGTAAGCCGCCCCGCGCCCCCTTACTCCGCTTTCACAAGCCGCAGGATCCGGTCCGGGCCGTTGGTCACGATGTACACGCTTCCGTCCGGTCCCGGCTCCACATCGCGCACGCGGCCCTGGCCGTAGACCAGTTCTTCGCGCTCAACGAGCGTCGTCGTGCCATCCTTGTTGACCTTCACGCGCAGACGGTCAACGTTCGCCCCGGAGAGGCCGCCCGCAAGAAGATCACCCTTCCAACCCGGGAAGGCCTTGCCCGCGGGCATCACGCACAAACCGCAGGCGCCGATCGACGGCATCCAGCGATAGGTCGGCATCATGAACTCTGTCCCGGCGCTGTCCTTGCCCCAAGGGGTGCGATAGGGGGAGCCGCTGTAATCGATGCCGAAGGAGATGATCGGCCACCCGTAGTTTGCGCCCTTGACCACAAGGTTCAGTTCGTCCCCGCCGCGGGGGCCGTGCTCGGTGTCCCACAGGTTGCCCTCAAGATCAAAGCACAATCCCTGCGGGTTGCGGTGGCCGAAGGACCAGGTCGATTCGTACACGCCAGCCCGACCGACGAACGGGTTGTCCTTGGGGACCTTGCCGTCGTCGTGCAGACGGTGGACTTTGCCGTTGGGTCGCTTGAGGTCTTGGGCGAGGTCACCCGCACCGCGCTCGCCGATCCCAAAGTACACGATGCCGGGGTCCTTGGGATCAAAGATGATTTTGCACCCAAAGTGAAGGTCGGCGCCGCTGTAATGTTCAGGGCGGGCTTCAAAGATCGTCTCCTCGGCTGTCCACTTGGGCGAGGCGAAGCCGCCCGTGATCTTGCCGCGGACGATCTTGGTCATTCCTTCGCGCGTGCTGCCCTGCTTGGAAGCGCTGAAGGCAAGATAGACCCATCCGTTCTTCGCAAAGTTGGGGTGCAGGGTCACGTCCATCAGCCCGCCCTGCCCGCGGTTGCGGACCTCGGGCGTGCCTTCCACGGGGCTGCTCAGTTTGCCGTCCTTACACAGCCGCAGTTTCCCCGGCCGCTCTGTGATCAGGAGCTCACCCGTGGGCAGGAACTCGATGCCCCAAGGTGTATCGAGCCCTGACTTCACCACCACCTCGGTCTTGAAGGCGTGGTGCGTGCTCTTGGTCACGCCGCCCTTGACCTCGGGCTTGCCGCCTTCTGAGCGATGGTGGGCCGCCTGCAACTCGCGGATATAGACCACCAGCCCCCACACCTGCTTGTCTGAGAGTGTGTCGCCGAACCCGGGCATGCCCCCGTTCGGGACCCCTTCCTTGATGGCGTCAAAGTACGGCTTGTCGTTCTTCTGCTCACGATGCTCGGGGGTGAGCATGGTGCGCGTCCCCGCGCCGCCCCCTTCACCGGCCCCGCCATGACACTTGGCACAGTTCTCGGTGTAGAGCCGCTGCACGCTCTGCCCCGCCGCGGCTGGCCCGCCGATGATCCCGACCCCGAGGCCGACGCCCAGCCCCATCCCCACCACCCATGCCGCGCGGAACCGTTTGATATGCATGCTCGATCGTATCGGGATGGAACCGCAACGCGCGGTCAAGCCGATGCCCGTGCGCAACCAAACCGGCCGGGTCGCCACGGTGCGGCCCGGGAAGTGGGGGCGAGGGGGGAGGAACATGGAGCCGGGTTCAGCCGATCTTGAGATCGCCAAGACCGCCACCGAGGAAGGCCGCCTTGTCGCCAAAGCCGCCGGAGAGCGACTTGTTGCGGAACTTCTCGCGCTGGCGCCGGAGCTCGGGGCTCTCCTTGGCGATCTCGGCAAGGCGTTCGGCGTCGCGCTTCTCGCGATCGGCCCGCATCACGGCCCGCTTGTCGTTCGGGTCCGGCGGGCCCTTTTCGGCGGCCGGTTCGAGCGACTTCATTGAGAGCGAGATGCGCCGGGTCTCGGGATCGATCCTGAGCACCTTGGCGGTGATGACCTGGTCGGCCTTCAGCACATCCTCGGGCTTGTTGATCCGCTTGCGGCTGATCTCCGAGACGTGGAGCAGGCCATCGACGCCGGGGGAGAGTTCGACAAACGCGCCAAACTCCGTGAGCCGGACGACGCGGCCGGTGACGGTCACGCCTTCGGCGAGCGCGCCGGTGGCGGTGGCGAAGGGGTCGGCCGCGAGCTGCTTGAGCCCGAGGGAGATCTTGTCGTTCTCAAAGTCGAGCTTCAGGATCTTGACCTGGACGTGGTCGCCTTCCTTGACGTACTTGGCGACGTTCTTCTCGCCGGGGAAGACCCGGTCATAGGTGAGGTCGCTGATGTGGAGGAGGCCGTCAAGCCCGCCGATGTCGACAAACGCGCCGAAGGGCATGAGCTTGCGCACCGTGCCCTCGATGGACTGGCCCTCGACCAGCGTGTCCTTGAGTTTCTTGGCCTTCTCGGCCCGCTCCTGCTTGAGCAGGTCCTTGCGGGAGAGCAGGATGTTCCCACGCCCGCGGGTGTCCACCTGCATCACCTGGCAGGTGAACTTCTCACCCACGAAGACGGAAAGATCGGCGATGCGGTCGAGCGAAACCTGGCCAGCGGGCATGAACGCCGCGTGCCCGGCGACCTCAAGCTCAAGCCCGCCCTTGTTCACGCCCGTCACGCGGGCCTCGACGAGTTGCCCGGCCTCGAGCGACTCCCAGGCCGCCTTCTGAATGGTGCCGGGGCGCGAGCAGTGAAAGAGACTCTCGCTGGTCTCGAACTTATCGACGACGACCTCCAGCGGGCCGCCGACGGTCGGGAGCTCGTCCCCTTCCTTCCACTGCACCCGCGGGACAAACCCGAGTTCCTTCGGGCCGAACTCGATGAAGATCTCATCCTTGCCCACGGAGACGACGGTGCCGGTGCGGCGCTCGCGACCCGATTCCACGCGGCGCGGGCCGCGGATCTTGTTGGGCTCGCCGGCGGTGTGCTTGATGACGGGTTTGTCTGGGTGTGCCGGCTTCTCTTCAGGGACAGCACCGCCCTTCATGGCGGCATCGATCTCAGCGGCCATGCCGTCGTTCAGGCCGCCTTCGGCCCGTGATTCATCCGTCACGGAGATGAGCGTCTGGCGCGTCCCCGGACCCTTCTCGCGGTTGTCCTGAGCCACCTCGTCGCGGCGCGGCTTGTCCTGACGGGGCCCGCGCCCCTGGCGCGGCGCTTCGGGCTCGTTGGAACGGATGACCGTCGCCTTCGAGATGGGGGGGAGTCCCTTGCGCGGATCACCCCCGATCTTCTGCTCGGCGGTGCCGGGAGCGGCCTCCGCGGGCGTGGTGGAAGCGGGAGCGGACTCGGGGGCGGGCGTTTCAGGGTGCTCGGACGACATGAATGTTCTCGGGTATCTGAAGTGGCTTCGGGTTGTCGGCCGGCCTGCACGGAACACGCGCGGAATGGTCGGACGGGAACCGCAAGTTTAGGAGGGTCCCGGCAGGGCCGGAGGTGCCCCAGCGGGCAACGATCGATCAGGCCTTCACGCCCGCCATGCAGACCCTCTCCCACATCAAGGCCCTCCTCGAATCGCGCGGGCTCGCGCCGCGCAAGGCCCTTGGCCAGAACTTCCTGATCGACAAGAACCTTGTGTCCAAACTCCTGAGCGCCGCCGGTGTGCATGCCGGGGACCTTGTGCTTGAGGTGGGGCCGGGGACAGGGACACTGACCGAGGGCCTCCTCGAACTCGGCTGTGAGGTTGTGGCCTGCGAGCTTGACCGTGGGCTCTCGGCATTGCTCCGGGAATGGCCCGCGGCGGCACAGGCCGGGGGGCCGGGGTCGCTGCGAGTGATCGAGGGGGACTGCCTCGAGGGTCGTGGTTTGAACAAGGAGGTCGTCGCGGCCATCGGCGGGCGGCGCTTTGGGCTGGTTGCCAACCTCCCTTACAACGCGGCGACGCCACTGATGATGGTGCTCCTGATCGATCACCCCTCCTGCGATCGCCTCGCGGTGACGATCCAGAAGGAGGTCGTTGACCGCCTCTCGGCCGGGCCCGGGACCAAGCAATATGGCACCCTCGGCATCGTCGCCCAGGCCCTTGCCGGGGTTGAGGTCGTGGCGAAACTCCCGCCAGAGTGCTTCTGGCCGCGGCCGGATGTGACGAGTTCGATGGTGGTCCTCCGCCGCCTGAGCGGGGCGCTCACGGCGGATGCCCCGGGCCTGTCGGTCTTCTGTCAGGAGCTCTTTTCCAAGCGCCGCAAGCAGATCGGGGCGATCCTCGGGCGGGATCGGGATTGGCCCGCGGGGGTCCGTCCGGAGCAGCGGCCGGAGGAGTTGACGATCGCGCAGATCGAGCACCTTCGGCTCTGGCGGGGTGGACGGAGGGTGGACGGCGCGGGAGCGTGAGTTTCGCTGGGGCGGCCTCGCGCAAAACGCCGAATCAGGACGGCGCGACCGCCCGCGTGCGCGGGGTGTGGTGGCGATCGATCGTGGAGCGATGTTCAGAGGGGAACGCATGGACCGGTTTGAGATCAACGGCGGTTCGCGGCTGACTGGTCGGCTGACGGTGAAGGGCGCGAAGAACGCGGCCCTGCCGCTCATGGCGGCGGCGCTCCTCACCGACGGCCCGGTGACGCTGCGCGACGTGCCGGAACTTGAGGACCTCGGGAGCATGATGAAGCTCCTCGGGATGCTCGGGTGCGAGATCCGGTATGACCCCACTCCGAGCGTTCAGGCCCCCGGCGGGGTCTTTCAGAGCCGCGTGACCGATCCGGCCAAGAGCCACGCGCCGTATGAAGTGGTCCGCACCATGCGGGCCAGCATCAGCACGCTGGGGCCGATGCTCGCCAAGCGCGGGCAAGCGATCATCAGCATGCCCGGCGGGTGCGCCATCGGCGAGCGACCGGTGGACATCCACCTCCGCGGCCTCACGGCGCTGGGAGCGGACATCAAACTCAACGGGGGCGAGATCACTGCCACCATCCCCACGGTGGGGGGGCGGGCCGGGCGGCTGCGCGGGGCGCGGGTCTTCCTTGGCGGGCCCTTCGGCTCGACCGTGCTGGGGACGGCGAATGTGATGTCCGCGGCGACCCTCGCGGAGGGGACGACCATGATCGAGATGGCGGCCTGCGAGCCGGAGATCGTGGACCTCGCGAACATGCTGAACGCGATGGGTGCGAAGGTGCGCGGGGCGGGCTCGCCGCGGATCTATATCGAGGGCGTCAATGAACTCTCGGGGGTGGACCACCGCGTCATGCCCGATCGCATCGAGGCAGGCACCTACCTGTGCGCCGCGGCGATCACGTGCGGGGATATCACGCTCGACAACTGCCCGGTCGATGCGCTGATGGCGACGCTCGACCACCTCGCCCACATGGGCGTGACGGTGACGTGGGACGCCAAGCAGGACCCGATGCGGACCACGGCCCGTGTGAGCTGCAGCCGCGTGATCCAGCCCATCGAGGTGACGACGCAGCCGCACCCGGGCTTTCCGACGGACCTGCAGGCCCAGTTGATGGCCGTGCTGACCCTGGCGGAAGGGAACAGTGTGATCACCGAGCGGATCTTCACCGAGCGGTTCCTGCATGTGGCGGAACTGTCGCGCATGGGCGCCAAGATCTTCCGGCAAGGGCCGACGGTGATCGTGAGCGGAGTGCGGCACCTGATCGGCGCGCCGGTGATGGCGAGCGACCTGCGGGCGAGCGCGTGTCTGGTGCTGGCTGGGCTGGCCGCCAAGGGGCAGACGGTGATCAACCGTGTCTATCACCTTGACCGTGGGTATGAGCGCATGGAAGAACGCCTGAAACTCCTCGGCGCCGACATCGCGCGGGTCAACGACCGCGAACCGGCGACGCTTCCGGGCGCGTAACGTCGCCTTCAGACCCTCGTAGCGCCGCAAGCCCGCTCCATCTGGACCAGCACAAAGCCGCCGAACCCGGCCCCGCCTTGGGTGTGCGCTGCGACGAACGGATGCCTGGTGGTCAAACCCGCACCGCAGCGCTTCGCCCACCCGCGGCGGCCTTGATCCGTTCCAGCCAGAGCGCTGTCCCGAGCCGTTCGGCCATGGCGCGAGCGGCGGTCAGGGTGGGTTCGACTTCTGAGGGCTTCATCCCGAGGGCCCGCTGGGCGAGGGCCTTGAGCCGGAGCGTTTCGGGCTGCAGCCAACGGTCATCGTTCTTCTCTTGGAGCCCGAGCGCATCATCAAGAACAGCGAGGGCTTCGGT
>JBQTIJ010000062.1:0-10690 GCA_052388255.1 Phycisphaerales bacterium | reverse complement strand
TGGGCCACGCGCCCGCCCGCAAGGGAGAGCGAACTGGCGACCCCACCCAGCACCGCGACCACTTTGTCCGACGTGATCAGCCGCGTGACATTGGTCCCGGCCTCCTTGGCCTCACCCTTGGTGTCGTATTCCTTCAGTTCGATCATGCGGCCTATCAGGCCGCCGGACTCGTTGATTTCCTTGAGTGCCAGCCGGATCCCGCGCGAGGTGCTCTGGCCGAAAGTGGCCTCGGGACCGGTCAGTGAGGCATAGTGCCCGACCAACACCGGCGGATCCGCTGGGGCAGCGATCACGCTCAGGGCGGGGCCGAAGAAAGCCGCCGCGGCGGCGCACAGGGCAGAGATTCGCAGCATTCAAGACCTCCAGAGTTGGCCGGCACCCCGCGCAACGCGGAGAAAGCCAAGCGTAGACCAGACCCGGAGTGGGTTCGTTTCCGCCCGCGCGGCGGATTCGCGCGGAGAGCGACCAGGCACACGACCAGAAACGCGCCGTTTCCAACGCAAAACAGGGGCTCCGCCTTCGCGGAGCCCCTGCAAGGAGTCAAGTCATGAATGTTCCCATACCAACGGTTTGAGCCGTCGGCAGGATTCACCACCAAATCTGAGCATCAGGCCCGGCGACGGCGAGCCGCCGCGAGACCGGCGAGGCCGAGAAGGGCCGTGGCACCGGGGGTCGGGACCTGGAAGCTGAACGAACCGTTGAAGTTCACGGTGTTCGCGGTCTGGGTCGTGACCGAGAGCGAGTTGCCGTTGACGCCGAAGATGTACCGAAGGTTCAGGTTACGGACATCGACCGTGATCAGGCGATCGGCGTTGGGGGAGAAGTCGGGCTTGGGGAAGTAGATGAAGCGGTAGATGTCAGCGTAATCGCCGCCGACGATGTTGCCCATGCCGTCGAGCGAAGCGCGACCGATGGTACCGGTGTCGGTGCCGTCGCCGGCGGTGCCGACGATGGTCGGGTTGCCGGGGCCGCTGGTCTGGTTGCGCGAGCCGGAGATGAGACCGGCGCGGGGCCGGCCATCGGGCCCGACGTCAAAGACGCCGTTGGTCAAGCTGCTGTTCGCACCACCCGAGGGGCCGCCGGTGAGGGCAGCGCGGAAGGGGGCGAAGAAGCCGGCCATGGGGAGACCGTCGGAGCCGTTGAGCTCGCTCGACGCGCCGCGGTTCACGGTACCCTGGTTCGGGGTGTTGCCGTTGGGATCCGTGAACGTCATCAGGAACTGGGTCGCACCCGGGTTCAGGACGGTGCTGCCACCGACGCTCGCCGTCGTGGTCAGACCCGAGACGGCGCCGACGCCGAAGTTACGGGTACCGGCCGACGAGGTGTTCGTCGTGGTGTAGGGGCGGATGCCGACGCGGGCCCGCAGGGTGATGCCGACCGCCGTAGCGTTCGGGCCCTGAGCGAAGGGACCACTGGTGTCGACAGCGAACTGCACATCCCACACCTGGGCCGAAGCCGGCGCGGCGTTGGCCTGGGCATTCACAACGGAGGCGGCCATCGCAAGACCTGCGCCGGCCACGAGCAAACGAACAGCATTCTTCATGATCTCTCTCCTCTTCTCTCAAACAATCGCGACCGTGCGGCGAGGTCACTCGCCACCGACGCGATGACAATCATGCCGTATTCCCCGTCAACTTGCAACCCCCTTTCTGCCCGAACTCGCAAAAAAGCGCTGAAAATTCCATCCTTCGCGCGAACCCAACACCCCTATGAGGGTCCGAAACACTCAAATTCACCCCCGTTTGGCAAGATGGGCAAGAGACGCCACCCTGAACATGGGGTGCAAAACACCGATGCAGGACGCTCGACCCTGTCGCCGTTTCCGCCTCCCGAGTGGGATCACCACCAGCCGGTCCATTCTGGTGGCCCGCCGAGCCCCGGCTTGCCGAATGAACGTACACAGCAGGCCCTGTCGCCAATCTACTATGGTCCCGCACGCTTCAACGTCCGCTTTCATTTCTTGCGCTCGCATGACTCACCAAGACTCCACCTCCGCCGTCGAGATGATCGACAGTTCTGCTCCGACAAGCCCGCCCAGCCGCGGCCTTGACCCGCGGTTTCAGTGTGAGGTTGAAGCCCTCATCGTGAGCAGTTCGCGCCCCATCGCGGCTGAGCGGCTCGCTCAGGCCCTCGGGTTGATCAACGTGCCAGCGGTGCCTGCCAGCGATGCACCGCAGGACGTGGCTGGCGTGAACGTGACCATCAAGAAGCCGCGGCGCAAGAAGAGCGACGGATTCACCGACCCGCTCGCCACGGTCGCGGAGGCCGTGAAGGCGCTCAACGACGGGTACGAAGCGTCGGGCCGGTCGTTCCGCATTGAGAGGGTCTCCGGCGGCTACCGCCTCATGACCCTTCCGGCGTTCGCCGGGATCATCGCCGCGCTGAACGGCATCGGTGCGTCGTCCAAACTCAGCCGTCCGGCGGTCGAGACTCTCGCCATCATCGCCTACCGCCAGCCCGTCACACGGGCCCATCTTGAGGCCATCCGTGGCGTCGCCTGCGGGGAAGTGCTGCGGACGCTGCTCGACCGCCGCCTCATCACGATCGCCGGGCGTGCCGAGGAACTCGGGCGACCGATCCTGTACGCCACCTCCCGCCAGTTTCTACAGGCCTTTGGGCTGTCAAGCGTCAAGGACCTCCCCACCGTCGGTGAACTTGGCCTGAAGACCTGAGCCCTTGGCCTGGCTGCATCCGGCCTGAGGGAACGGGCGAACCGCGGTGTGCGTACTGAGTGTGGGTGGGATCGGCTGTACCAGCACTTCCGGGCACGACCGAGGGCCCAAGGAGCCGCATGAACGCATCATCAGACCATCCGACCCGTCGCCTGCGAATCGCTGTCATCGGCGTGGCCGCGGCTTTCACGCTCGCCGCCTGCGGGGCTGCCCAGGTGGTGGTGCCGCGCGATAAGGACAAGGACAAGAAGAAGCCCGCCCCCACCGCGCCCGCCAAGCCGGGGCCGGGAGGGACCACTCCCGCCCTTGCCCCGAGCGCCGAGCCCTTGACTGACCGATTGCTCAAGCTCACGAACTCGCGCGACTGGACGGTCGATGCGGAACTGAACATCTCCGCGGGCTACCGCTATGAGGCCCAGGACCGCGCCATCACCCCGGTCCCCAACTCCTTCAGTTTCAACTCCGCGGCCGTCGTCTTCCCGCTGGTGCCAGAGTCCGCCGCGTCCAAGATCGAGCGCGACCTGAACAAGGCCGAGCGCGTGACCGGGCAACTGCTCTTCAACGACAAGCCCCACGACACCGAGCCGCAGTTCCTGGGCGGGTATGCCGCGGGGGCGCGGCTGGCCCGCTTTGAGCTCCGCAACGTGGTCGGCAATGAGGCCACGCTCAAGCTCAAGATCCGCATGACGTGCTGGGAGACGACCTACGACGACAAACTCGCCGAGACGATTCCCTGGCCGTCCCGGTTCCCGGCCGTGGCCCAGTCGACCTTCAAGCCCCAGCTCTTTGTCGATCTTGAGGACCCGAAGGATGAACGGCTGAAGAACCTGGTCGAGCAGTGGCTGGAGAAGAAGGACGCCAAGTCCATTCCACCCTCCCGCCTGGCCCGCATCCTCGCCAACAAGGCGGTCGAGTACATCCAGCCGAGCGGCGATGGGCTCACGTTCAACCGCAACGGCTCCTTCGCGGGTTTCAGACTTGAAGGGACGCTGGGCATCCTGAACAACCGCGGGCGCGGCAGTGAGCACGACATCGCCTGCTTCCTGTGCGCGGTCTATCGGGCCGCCGGGCTCCCCGCCCGGACCATCGTGGGCTACGACCGATACGACGACAAGAAGGGCGACAACATCTATGACCGCGGCAAGGGCGGCGGCCAGAAACTGCGCTCGTGGGTCGAGTTCTGCCTCGTTGATCCAGAAGAGAACACCGAGATCTGGATCCCGGTCGACATCGTCCGCATGCGCAAGGCGAGTTCACGGGCCCGCGCGGTCGATATGCCGCAGAAGTACTTCGGCACCAACGACGAGCTCTCGTACATCCAGCCGATCGCGTTCCAATACCACCCGCCCACGACGGTGACGGCCCGGGCCCCGGCCTTCTGGGGCTGGCTCACGAACCCCACGACCGACGTCTTTGAGCAGTGGATCAAGTTCCAGTCGGCCCGCACGGCCAACTCGACGGAGAACCCGTACAACAGGAACAAGAAGAAGGACGACGACAAGAAGAAGTGACGGGGGCCGGGGCGGTGCCAGCGCGCGGCTCGGTCAGGATCCGACCGAAACGTGCGAGCCCATGGCGTCGTTCACTTCGGCGATGCGCTTCACGATCGCCTCGTTCACCTGCTTGTCGTGGAAGGCCTTGGCGTTGCGGATGGCCGAGCGGATGGTGCGGGCCTCGCTCGAGCCGTGGGCGATCACGCAGATGCCGTTGACACCAAGGAGCGGTGCCCCGCCGTATTCGTGATAGTCCATTTTGGCGAAGAGCCGCTTGAAGGTCGGCTCGAGCGTGATCATCGCGTCCGGCTGGCTCTCCATGATCTCGTGGGCGATCGCCTGCACGAAACTCTTGGCCATGCCCTCGATCATCTTCAGGAGCGCGTTGCCCACGAAGCCATCGGTGACGACCACGTCCGTCCCGCCGTTGAAGACCTCGCGCCCTTCGACATACCCGCAGTAGTTGAGCCCCGGTGTCGCCTTCAGCAGTTCGGCCGTCTGCTTGATCAGATCCGTCCCCTTCGCCTCTTCGCTGCCGATATTCAGCACGCTGACGCGCGGGTTCTTGATGCCGAGCACGCTCCGCGCCATGGCGTCGGCCATGATCCCGTACTGCCACAGGTGGCTCGGGCGCGGCTCCGGGTTCCCGCCCACGTCACTCATCACCACCGGGCCCGCAAAGCTTGGGATCGTGACGGCGATGCCCGGCCGGTGTACGCCCGGCAGGCGACGCATGTGCATGGTGGCCGCGGCGACGCATGCCCCGGTGTTCCCTGCGCTCAAGACCACGTCGCAGCGCTTCTCGGCCTTCACCGAGCCGAGCAGGGCCATGCGCACAATGGAGGAATCCTTCTTGCCCCGGACCGCCTCGACAGGCGATTCGTCCATGCCGATCACTTCCGACGCGTGGACGATCTCCATACGCGCATCGGAACACCCCCGCTCGTGCAGGAGTTCTGTGATCTCGCGCTCATCACCGACAAGGACGAGCCGATCCCCTGGGTCGAGGTGGGCCAGACCTTGCACACATCCGCTCAGAATCGCGTCGGGGGCGTGATCGCCTCCCATGACGTCAATACAGAGACGCATGGGGTTCACACTCGATCAACACCGATACCGAGCTTGGGGACGCTGATCTTCAGACCCGGACGCACATACCCCGAGTCCTTGCTGACGCGGTGGTGCATCTTCGGCATGCCCGAGAGGGGGCAGATGGTCGGGATCGCCCCGGTCAGGGCGTGGTGAGTACGGCGGCGACGGCTGCGGCCGTACGAGATTCTTTGCGGAGGGAGCATGGTGAGGGTCCTTGACGAAACGAGTCTTGGTGGGGATGGTAGTTCGGTGGGCGTTCTCTGACAACACCCCGTTGCCCTCCATCTTTCAGTCCGCGCCGCTCCCCATAGAGACCCGCGAATCCTCGCGGATGTGAACCCGGCTCCCCGGCGCCTCGCCTGCGGTGGTCGCGACCCAGCCGCATTCCAAACACCGCATGGTGACCGCCGGAAACCCCTCCACTCCCTCCAGCCCCAGTTCCGCAAGGTCACCGGCCCAGCGCTGGTGACGGGCGAAGTACCCCTTCTGGGCGTAGTACACCCGGTGCAGAACCTCGCGGGCGGCGAGTTCCCCCACGCCGACCGGCTTCGCTGGCACTCCATCTTCACGGCCGGCAAAGACCATCGTCCCCCACATCTCCGGGCGGTGCATGTCGATGATCCCCTGTGGGGACCAGACATAGTTCTGCTCTGGCCGCCCCGCGACTTTGCGATACGCGCCGTCGTGAACCTCAAGGTCCCACTGCACACGCGAGAAGTTGACCCGCCAGAGGTCCCCCGGCCGTGGTGGTACGGGCGCGAGAACGGCATCATGCCTGTCAAAGGCCCGCCACGGGAACGCCAGTTCGACCGACCAGCGCCGGGAGCCGCGCGATGGGTCGTTGAGCGCCCCATCGACATAGACCCCTTTGCGCAGCCCCACGACATTCCAATCATGGTCCGCCGGCGATGGCTCGCCCGGCAGAACATCTCGATAGGGCTTCTTGAGGTACAGGTCAAAGACGGTCCCGAGGGCGTTGATCTCCAGTTCGTAGTACTGGTGGTTGTCCCCCGTCGGGTTCAGAAAGACCTCGATGTCGTTGTCGTGATAGACGATCGAGTCATGCTCCGTCAGCGTCGCCCAGGCCCGCGGCTCCTCCATCTCTGCACCGACATACAGGAACTCGTCGTCATAGAGCATCTTCGCGCGGGTCACCCACGGTGGCCGCGGCCGGGCTGCACCCTCGATGTCCACGAACTCTTCGGTAAAGGGTGCCGCGGCCCAGAAGGGCTTGTCCAGACGGCCATCAAGCGGGCCCGGCCCGGCGCCAATGGCTCGGTGGCAGACGTACCCCCTTTGATGTTGCGGCGTTGGTGCGTCGTGAGGGAGGGGGGGCATGGAGGGCGATCATTCGCCCGCTTGGACGGCAGGTGGTCCATTGCGAACCTGCCGCCGTGATGATGAACCCACGACCACCTCCCGCGGCCAAGTGTGTGGTATCCCCACGCTCCGGCGATCGTCTGTCACGCACGCAATCACCCCGCACCAAAGACCGCAGCCGCGCGCCGCAGCATGGGAGCCCACGCCGCCGCCTGACCGCCAGCGGCGCGAACAGGACGAACGCCAGCGCCGGTCCAGGACCCGGGACCACGATGGGGACGTTGGGCTGCGACTCGTACGCCCAGCGGAGGGGTTGGTACATGGGGATGATCTCCCCAGAGTTGCCGACGGGTCCGGTGGTGAACATCAGTTCGACAAAGCCGTAATGGGGGCCGTCGGCAAGGGTCATGTTGAAACCGATAAACGCACTCTGGCCGAGCAGGGGCGCATGGACCATGTTGCCGCCAAGGTAGTAAATGGCAGCGGTACCGAAATTGCGGTAGTTGGCGCTGGCTCCCAAGAGACTCCCGGCAGGAATCGCTTGGAGGGGCTGAAACGTGGTGACCACACCAAAGCGGTTGGTGATCAGCAGCGGAATAGGAGACTGGACCACCCGCATTGTCGCGCTCCCTTGAACCGCGTCCCCTTGGGGCGATTCAGATCCACCACCCACACCAGCAACGTAAAACAGTGAGCGAGAAAACACGGCTTCACTCTGTTGGTTCGCGGACAGCAACGGCTCGAGCAAATCGCCGACCCCACCTGCAAAGCCCGGATTGGCGCGCCACACGAACGTTCGCTCCGCGTTGCTGTGCTCAATGACACTCGCTGCACTGCCAACGGGAATGCACACAAGCACACTGAGCCCCGTGCCACAGATCGCCGTCAAGCACGCCAAGGGTGATTTCTGCATGACTCTGCTCCTCTCTCAATCTGCCACGTTCGCGAGAGTCAGGGTCGCGCTGGCCACACTGCTTCAACGGACGGCGATGGCGATATGCGCTCGCGGTAAGGCGATAGTTTACGATACGCCCGGGGAGGGATTGGTTGCACCCAGTGTCGCATTTTCCGTCGAATCTGAGGGCGCTCCACACGGGTGGGCTCGCCGGAGTGCTCAGGGCCTTAGAACCCGTCCCCCCCCCCGCATCGGTGTCTGTTCCTGAGGCAAGGGCTACGTAGCAATCTCAGACCCGGGTCGGCGGTGTCGCGAACCCCGTGACCAGTACGACCCTTCCCCGGGGCCTGCCCGCCCGAAGAAACACCCAAGCCGAACAGCGTCCGCACCCTCTTCCCCTCATAAACTCCCCTCCCTATGCCGCGCGGGCACGTGTACCTTGAGACCTTCGGCTGCCAGATGAACGAGCTCGATTCCGAGCTGGTGACGGGGCAGCTTCGCGCGCTGGGGTACGCCTTCACCCCCCACCAGGCGAAGGCCGATGTGGTGCTCTACAACACCTGCTCGGTGCGCGAGCATGCCGAGCAGAAGGTCTGGTCGCGCCTTGGCGAACTCGCGGCACGCAAAGCGACGGAGCCGGCGCTGGTCGTGGGCGTGCTTGGGTGCATGGCAGAACGCGAAGGGGAGGCCCTTTTCCGCAGGATGCCGGTCGTCGACATCATGTGT
This sequence comes from Phycisphaerales bacterium, assembly GCA_052388255.1. GTDB lineage: Bacteria > Planctomycetota > Phycisphaerae > Phycisphaerales > UBA1924 > JAEUIX01. Next base: position 2,492 of record JBQTIJ010000062.1, on the reverse strand, counting down.
GGTCCGGGGGAACTTGACCGCCTGCCCACACTCCTCGACAACGCCTTGCGGACGCGGACCTCGCTGCTGGCCGAGCCCTCCCCTGCCCCCACCACAGCGGAAACGCGCCTGGTCTCGGCCCGCGAATCGGCCCTGCAGGGAAACGCCAACCGCCGCAGCAGCACCCTCGCCGCGGCGGCTGACAACCTTGAACTTCTGGACCTTTCCCGCTCGGTCTCGGCCGAGGATCACCCACGCTCTGCGTATGTGCGGATCACCCGGGGGTGCAACAAGTACTGCACCTATTGCGTGGTGCCGTTCACCCGCGGGGCGGAGATCCACCGCCCCCCGGACCACATCGTTGACGAATGCCAACGACTTGCTGATTCAGGGGTTATCGAGATCACCCTGCTCGGGCAGACGGTCAACCACTACCGCTTTGAGCATGGGGCTGCGGTCTCGATCGGGGGGATCCAGCAGCCGCAGAAGGGCCGGGTCTACGCCCACACGCCGGGGGTCTATGTGGATCCCTTCGCGGAGGCCGGGGCAGGAGGCGAACGGGTCACGACCTTCGCCGACCTCTTGCAGCGGATTCATGATGAGGTCCCGGCGATCGAGCGTCTCCGCTTTGTGACCAGTTACCCACGGTCGTTCGGCGATGATGTGCTTGAGGTCATCCGCGACCACCCGCGGATCTGCCGCTATCTGCACGTCCCGGCCCAATCCGGTTCCGATCGGCTCCTTGGTCTGATGAACCGGGGTTACACGGTCGGTGAGTACTTTGAGTTCCTCGATCGGGCCCGGGCATACTTGCACCAGCCGGAGATCGGGCGGGCTCTCACGGTGGCGGGTGACATCATCGTCGGGTTCCCGACAGAGACCGATGAAGACTACCAGGCCACCGAAGCGCTCCTGCGGCGGGCACGGTACAAGAACTGCTACATCTTCAAGTACTCGCCCCGACCCGGCACTATCGCCATCGACAGGTTCACGGACGATGTTCCGGAAGCCGTCAAGCGGGAGCGGAACAACCGGCTTCTTGCCCTGCAAAACAGCATCAGTGGTGAGGTGGGGACTGAGTTCATCGGCCAGACGCTGAGCGTGTTCGTGGAGGGGATCTCCAAGAAACAGGCCAAGCGGACAGCGCGGGCGGCTGTGGCCAGCAGTGCAGGAGGCGGGGCCATCGCGCTCACGATCAGCGGGCGGTCTCTCGAAGCGGCCTCCGTTGCCGAGCAGGCCGAGGACGACGGTGCCTGCCGCGCTGGGTCAACTGTGGTGGGCGCGACCGAGAAGCATGAAGCGGCGGCGATTGACGTGGGGGCCGGCCCCGTGCAGCTCTCGGCCCGGACAGAGGGCGATGTCATTGTCTTCTTTGAAGTGGCCAACCACCAAGCCGCGGCGGGCCTGGTGGGGCAGGTCCGGAAGGTAAAGGTCATGGAAGCCGCGGCTCTCTCGCTCAGCGGGGTGCTTCAGGAACCGTGATTCTGACCCCGCAGGCGGGCTTTGAAGCCCGATAACACAGGACTGGCTAAAAAACCAAGGTTCAGGTGCAGATTCCTTTCTGAAACGGGTTGCTTTTGCGGCCGCGTATGGCATGATTGTCCCGGAGTGTCGTGTGCTCGGTTCGTTCCGAGCGCTAAGTGTCGTCTCTGGGCGGTCCTTCCGCTCAGATTGTCCTTGTTTGGGAGGGAATTGAGAATGGTTCGCCAACTCGCTCTTGTTGCAGGCGGTGTTCTTGCGCTCGCGTCCGCCGCGAACGCCAGCATCGCGTTCTCGTTCGCTGACCCGGTTCCGGGTCGGCAGGTGTCGAATCTTCAGAATGGTTCAGGCGCAGGCCTTGGCCTTCTGACGTACGACACTTCGGCTCCGATCGTGTTCCTTGTTGACGACAGCGATGTCGGCGGCTCGGGCGCGACGAGCTTCAACAACGCTCGCCTTGAGGTCAACCTGACCCTCGGCGCTGCGATCACCATGGGAGGCGTGACGCTCGCCCCCGTCTCTGGTGACTTCACGATCTATGACTTCACGGGCAACGTCCGCACGGACATCCTCCGTGGCCAGTCGATGAGCGGCGCGTTCGTCCGCGTCACCGGCACCAACGCGATCCAGTTCAGCACTGCTGACGGGTTCTCGTACACCGCCGGCCCCGCTCTGCAGGCCTTCCTTGGTGCGCTCCGCACCCTGGTGGCTGATCAGGAAGCCGTCTTCACCCTCACCGATATTGCCACCGTCGGCGGCGGCAGCTTCATCGGGCCGGGCGGCGTCTTCCGCTCCTTCAACGCCAACGCCTCGTTCTCGGGCACCAGCAACGTCGAGGTTGTCCCGACCCCGGGTGCGGCGGCTCTCGCCGGTCTCGCGGGCCTCGTGGCCCTGCGTCGCCGTCGCTGATTCGACACTTGGCGCATACTCCGGATCGAGCTCTTCGATTCCGCGCTTGGATTGAACGAATCCCACGAACCCCGGTGACTCTCTCCGGGGTTCGTGCTTTTTTGCACCCCGACGCGCCACCCACT
>JBQTIJ010000061.1:0-10922 GCA_052388255.1 Phycisphaerales bacterium | reverse complement strand
CGCAGCACACGGTGGAGCTTGTGGGCGGGGGGCGGGTGAAGGTGGCGGTGCTGAACCCGGGTCCGCATGCGGGGGCGGGGAATGGGGGCGAGGGCGGAGCAGGGCAACAGCGCGAGGTGGTGCTGACGGCGGACCCGCGCGATGTGGTGCTGCTGAGCGCCGATGGCGAATGAGCAACGGTCGGGTCGGGTCGGGGGGGGGGATTGGGCGACGGGCAAGGGCATTGCAGAAGGAGCATTCCATGCACAACATCAAGACAGTGGGCGTGATCGGGGCGGGGCAGATGGGCGGGGGGATCGCGCAGGTCTCGGCGGTGGCGGGGTTCACGACGGTGGTGTTTGACGCTTTTGCCAAGTCGCTCGACAAGTGCCGGGCGGACCATGAGAAGCGGCTGGCACGCGAGGTGGAGAAGGGCAAACTCACGGCGGAGCAGAAGGCGGCGGCGCAGGGGCGGCTGTCCTATGTCTCGGCCTTCCCGGACCCGTTTGCGGCGTGCGATATCGTGATCGAGGCGGTGGTGGAGGATGCGGGGGTGAAGGCGGAACTCTTTAGGAAACTTGCGGAGATGTTCGCGAAGATCCCGGGGCAGCAGATCCTTGCGAGCAACACGAGCAGCATCAGCATCACGCAGATCGCCGCGGCTTGCCGGGGGATCAAGGGTCCGAGCGTGGAGGCGGGTGGGCAGGTGATCGGGATGCACTTCTTCAACCCGGTGCCGATCATGAAACTGGTCGAGGTGATCAAGGGGCTGGGGACGACGGCGGAGACGACGGAGCGGACGATGGCGCTTGCGCGGGCGATGGGCAAGGAGCCGCTGGCGGCGAACGACCGGCCGGGGTTCGTGAGCAACCGCGTGCTGATGCCGATGATCAACGAGGCGTTTACGGCGTGGATGGAGGGGGTGGCGGAGCCGGCGGAGATCGACGGGATTATGAAACTCGGGTGCAACTTTCCCATGGGGCCGCTGAACCTGGCGGACTTCATTGGGCTCGATACGTGCGTTCACATCATGGATGTGCTGGCCGACGGGCTGAACAACGACCGCTACCGGGCTTGCCCGCTGCTGAAGCAACTGGTGACGGCGGGGCGGCTGGGGGTCAAGAGCGGGCGCGGGGTGTTTGACTACGCCAAGTGAGGCGTGGGGCCGTCCGGCTGGGGGGCCGTGGGCCGGGACGCCGCGGGAGGTTGGCTTTCGCCAAGGGTGGCGGCCACAATACGACCATGACCTACCCCGTCTTGCCGCAGCCCAAGAAGCCCGACCTCCCCGGCACCGTGCTGCTGGCGCCGGAGGTCGAGGATGTCATCACGGCGGTGGCCCACGACATGATGGCGCAGGCGATCAACTGCGTGCGCACCTTCGGGGACTTTCACCTCGCCCTCTCTGGGGGGAGCACGCCCTTCCCGCTCTATCGGCGGCTGATGCTCGATCCGGAGTTCCGGGCCTTTCCCTGGGCCCGGACGCATGTGTGGATCGTGGACGAGCGGTGCGTGCCGTTTGACCATGAGAAGAGCAACTGGCGGCAGATCAAGGAGATCATCGCCGACCACTCGGGCATTCCGCGTGAACAGACGCACCCCATGATGGTGATGCAGGAGGGGACGACCTGCGCGGATGACTACGAGAAGGAACTGCGGCACGCTTTTCTCTATCGCGAGAAGGGGCATGACCGGCTCGACTTTGTAATCCTCGGCATGGGTGACGACGGCCACACAGCGTCGCTCTTCCCGCAGTCGCCCGCGACGCTCGATTCGCTGCGGCCTGCGCCGGGGGCCCCGCCGCGGTGGGTGGTGATGAACCGCGGGCCGAAGGTGACCCCGCCCGACCGGTGCACCATGACGTACACACTGCTGAACGCGGCGCGGATGCTGGCGTGCCTGTGCGTGGGCGACAAGAAGCAGCCGATGCTGGCCCGGGTGGCGCGCAAGGCCGATGAGCCGGCGGACCTGCCGATCCTCGGCATCGCGCCAGTGGCGGGCGAACTGCGGTGGTACCTTGACCACGCGGCCTGCCCGCGCTGAGCAGCGCGCGGGGGCGTTTTGATCGTGCTCCGCCCTTGTCGCTTGCTCCGTCGCACCTGGCTCCGGTCACTTCACAGACTCGCTCGCCATCGTTCAACGACCTCGCACGCTCCCGCTCCCTTTACCCCCCCCGCCCCCTGCCCCCCGCCGCCCCTCCATCGCCTCCCTTGACGCCGTAGCGTTTGCGCGCCGGGTGCCGCAGGGTGAACCACAGAAACCGCCCGCGCATGCTCAGCGTCACTCCCAGCCCCGACATTACATTCAAACTCCACCATGAGGATGATGACCTCATCGTGATCGAGAAGCCGTCGCGGGTGGTGACGCAGCCGGGGAAGGGGCACGAATCCGACACGCTGCTGAACGGGCTCTTTGCACGGTTCGGCAAACAACTGCAGAACGTGGGCGGGGATCGCGACTTTGGCCTGCTGCACCGGCTTGACCGCTCGACCAGCGGGCTGCTGGTGGTCGCGCTGCGGGCCCGGGCCTATGACGGGCTGCGGCGGCAGTTCGAAGGGCGCGAGGTCCGCAAGTATTACTGGGCGGTGTGCGCCAAGCCGCCGCGGGAACAGTCGGGTGTGGTGAACAAGCCGATCCTTGAGAGCACGCCGCGGACGGGCGAGGACAAGACGGCACGGATCTCAAGCGCAGGGAAGCAGTCGGTGACGGCGTATCGGGTGCTCGCCCACGCCACCCGGGCGGGCCAGGCGGTGGTGATCGAGGCCCGGCCGCTGACCGGGCGGCTGCACCAGGTGCGGGTACATCTTGATGCCATCGGGGCCACGGTGCTGGGGGACAACATCTATGGCTCCAAGGCCCTGATGTATGGCGCGCCGCGTCTGGCGCTGCACGCCCACCGGCTGGTGTTTGTCCACCCGATCAGCGGCGCGCCGGTGGATGTCCGTAGCGCGTTCCCCAAGGACCTGCGGGCCACGCTGCGGCACTTTGGCCTGCCGCGGCCGGATCTTGACGAACAGGGCCGGCAGACGGGGGCGGGGTCAAAGGTCGGCAAGGTGGATCACGACGACGGGGACGAATGACGTACCCTCGTCCTGTGAAGCACGCCCGCCGATTGCGCCGTCATCTTGCCGTCTTTCCCGGGTCGTTTGATCCCATCACCTTCGGGCACCTTGACGTGATCGCCCGTGGGCGGCGGCTCTTTGATGAACTGGTGGTGGCGGTGGGGCGCAACCCGGGCAAGGACGAGCTCTTTACGTCCGACGAGCGGGCAGACATGGCGGACCGGCTGGTGCGCGAGATGATGAAGAAGGAACCGGCGTACGCGAAAGTGCGGGTGGAGGCGTTCTCTGGACTGACGGTGGACTTTGCCCGGCGGTGCGGCGCAGCGGCGTTGCTGCGGGGGATCCGCAACCTTTCGGACCTTCAGAACGAGGTGCAGCAGGCGGTGACGAACCGCGAAATCGCGGGGCTGGAGACGGCCTTCGTGGTCGCGGGTCAGTCGTTCGCGTATACCTCTTCGAGTCTGATCAAGCAACTGACGGCGATGGGGCGGGACCTGAAGGCGCTGCGGACGATGGTGCCGCCGGTGGTGATCGATCGGTTGGCGGACCTGAAGCGGCGCGGGCACCCGGTGCTGGCGCGGCTGGCGGAACTCAAGGACGGCGCGGCCGAGGCCTGACCGGCCCGGCGCCCAGGAGGAGTGACGGATGAGCAAGGCCTCGCCGGATATCCGGGTGATCTCGATCGGCGCGCTTGCGGCCCACCCGCTGTGGGGCGAGAGAGCGCCGGCCCGCACGGGGCACGCAACGACGACGCTGATCCGCTCCGGCGGCGCGACGATTCTTGTCGATCCCGGCCTGCCCGAAGGGATGCTGACAGCCCGGTTGGCGGAGCGTGCGAACCTTCGACCGGAGGAGATCACGCACGTCTTTCTGACGAGTTTTCGGCCGGATACCTCGCGCGGGATCGGGGCGTTTGAGCGGGCGACATGGTGGGTGACCCGGGCGGAGCGCGAGGCGGTGGGCGTGCAAATGGTGGCGCTGCTGAAACGGGCGATGGATGATGGCGAGGAGAAACTGCGGAGCGTGCTTGAGCGCGATGTCGGGGTGCTGCGGCGGTGTGTTGAGGTGCCGGAGGTGCTCGCGCCCGGGGTCGATCTCTTTCCGCTGCCGGGGTTCTCGCCGGGGCTCTCTGGGTTGCTGCTCGAACATGCTGAGTCAACCACGGTGGTCTGCGGCGATGCGGTGGCGACGTTCGTGCATCTGCGCGAGGGGCAGGTGGTCCCGGGATGCGCGGATTTCGTCGCGGCCCGTGGCTCGTTTGCTGAGGCGGTTGAGATCGCCGACTGGCTGGTGCTGGGGCGCGACAACATCATGCCCAGCCCGGGGCGCGTGCGGGAAGAGTGATCGAGGCGTGCTCTTGCTGAACCGCACGCCCGACCGTGCGCCCAACCGTGCGCGTCAGAGTACGAGCGGGCTGGGGCCGGTTGTGTACGTGTAGTTCACGCCGCGGGCTTTGAGCTCGGCGAGGAGGGCATCGACCGTTCCGGGGACGAGGCCGGCGGCCTCTGGGGGGTTCACGCCGGGGCGTGCGAAGTCTCCCCTTGCGATGCGGCGGGCCATGATGGCGCATGGGAACGCAGTGGTGCGCGACATGCTGGTGGCGCCGGTGGCGCGGTCGTAGAGATCAATGAGGTCGTAGCGGTGTTCGACGCTCTGGCCGGACTTGCGCCCGCGGGCGACGACGCGCATGACGGTGAGGTCCTCCTCACCTGGGGCGTAGGTCCAGAGGGGGAACATGAGCGCGCTCGTGACATCAAGGGGGCGGATGCGGACGGTGCGGCCGTCGACATCGCGGACCGCGAGGGGTTCGGCGGAGAAGAGGCCCGTCTCGCGCATGGCCCGCATGAGAGCGATGTGCCCGGGGTAGCGGAGCGTCTTCTCCTTCATGAAGGGGACTTTGCCGAGGAGGGTCTGCGAGAGCGACCGCAGGCCGTCGGTGTTGAAGGCCTCCAGCGTGCCGCAGCCGGCGAAGTCCATGAGTTCCGGCTCGCTCAGGGCGGGGCGGGTGACGACACGGCCGTGCTCGACAAGCCGGGTGGGGCGGGTGTACTCCTCGATCACGTCACTGGGGGCGAAGGCGGCTTTGTATTCGAAGGGCCAGCGGCGCTCAAGCGGGAGACCGCCGACATGGATCTCGAGCGAATCACACTCGTCAAGCTGGGCATATCCATGGGCGGCGAGGGCGTGGCTCATGCCCGGGGCCACGCCGAAGTCGACGAGGCAGGTGACACCCTTGCTGCGGGCGCGGGCATCGAGGTCGGTGAAGTCCTCGCCCATGAAAGAGATGTCGCAATAGTTCTTGCCGGCGTCGATCACTGCGCCGAGCGCGGCGTAGCCGATGCGGCTGGAGAGCGCGCCCAGGACGATCGACGCGGGCTGCACGGTCGCGTGGACAACGGCGGGGTCAGAGAGATCCGCCTTGAGGACGCTGAGTCTTCGCCCCTGCGCCTCGGCCCGGCGCTTGACGGCGGCGAGGGATTCCTCGCGAACATCCGCGATAGTGACGGCGAACCCGGGGTCCGCGGCGAGGTCACAGGCCATGACGGAACCGACCATGCCTGCGCCGAGGACGGTGGCGATCTTCATGGGTGAGGGTAGCGAGGGAGGCGGATTAGTCGGTCGTTGCACGGCACCAGTGATCGGGATCGAGCCGCGCGGTGTCGCCCGTGGGCGCGGGGGCAATACCCTCACCCGCATGCCCTTGCGTCTCTACAACACCCTGACACGGCAGGTGGAACCCTTCATCCCCGGCGACCCGGCGAAGGTGACCTTCTATTCCTGCGGGCCGACCGTCTATGACGACGCCCACATCGGCAACTTCCGCTCGTTTCTGGCGGCGGACGTGCTTCGGCGCTTCATCGAGTCGCCGCTGTGCGAGCTGGACGATGGTCGCGGCGGCGTCCATCGTGGCCCGCGAAGTGTCGCCCATGTGATGAACATCACGGATGTCGGCCACATGACCGACGACGCCGAGGGCGGTGAGCAGGGCGAGGATCGGATGGCCGTTGCGGGACGGCGGATCGCCGAGGCCAAGAAGAGCGGAGCGCTCCCGGCGGGATCGACCATCGACCCCGCGGACCCCTACGCGATTGCGAACTTCTACGCGGACCGTTTTCTTGCTGATGCGCGCCTGCTCGGGCTCGGTGTCGCGAGCGATGCGGAGCGCGACCCGACGCTCATGCCCCGGCCGACCGCGAAGATCGCCGGGATGGTGCGCATGATCCTTGATCTGATCGCCAAGGGGCGGGCCTATGCCGTGGGCCCGCCGGGGCGGCAGATCGTGTACTTTGACGTGCAGTCGTTCCCCGAGTATGGCCGCCTCAGCGGCAACACGCTTGACCGTCTGCGCACAGGCGCGGGCGGACGCATCAGCGACTCCCACCAGCAGCAGAAGAAACACCCGGCGGACTTCCTTCTGTGGAAGGCCGACCCCGCGCACGTGATGAAGTGGGACCCCGCGAGCATCGACCCCCGCGCGGGTTGGGGCGTCGGGTACCCGGGTTGGCACATTGAGTGCTCCGTGATGGCCGCGGAACGGCTCGCCGATGCCCAGGGGATGATCGACCTGCACTCGGGTGGTGAAGACAACATCTTCCCCCACCATGAGTGCGAGATCGCGCAATCACGCGGCTGCACCGGCGCGCCGGGCTTCGCCCGCATGTGGTTTCACCCCCGTCACCTCTTTGTCGAGGGGGCGAAGATGAGCAAGAGCAAGGGCAACTTTCACACCATCCGCGACCTGACCGAGAGGGGCTTTGAGCCCGCGGCCATCCGTCTTGAGCTCATCCGCACCCACTATCGCAGCAACGCCAACTTCACCGAGCAGGGGCTGAAGGACTCCGCCCGCATGGTCGAGCGCTGGCGGCGGGCCGCGGGCGACACGCTGCCCCCCGCGGGCGCCGATGCTGGCGCGATCCCGGCAGCAGCGGAGTTTGCTGCGGCCTTGCAGGAAGACCTGAACATCGCCGGTGCCATCGCGGTGGTCAACACCTATGCGGCGAAGGTCGAGTCGCCGACCGCAGAATCGGCCCGCGCGTTTGCGCTCTTTGACCAGACGCTCTCCGTCCTTGCCCGTTCGCGTCCTGCAGCAACATCGAGCGCGATCGGCGTCTTTCTTCCCGGCGTCACTCCTGATGCGGCCATCATCCGCCTGCTGGAAGAGCGGAGCCAGGCGAAAGCGGCCCGCGACTTCGAGCGTTCTGATGCCATCCGCGACGAACTCTCCGCCCTCGGGCTCGCCATCAAGGACGTCGCGGGGGGCAAGGTTGAGGTTCGTCGCACGTCCTGAGACCGTGGTCTGACCTTCGCATGGCCCTCCGCCTCCCCATCACGTTCTGGCGGCACCTCCTTGCCGAACTCTGGCGGCTGCTCCTGCTCACCGCGGCCGTCGTCGTCGCCATCACCTCGTTCGCCTTCACGGTGCGGTTCCTCGCCGACGGCCAGATCGGCCCTGTGCTTGCGGTGCGGGTGATGGTGTACATGCTGGTGCCCATGTTGCAGTACGCGCTCCCCTTCGCGGCGGGGTTCGCGGCCACGCTGGCGTATCACCGCGCGGCGGGGGATCGTGAACTGACGGCGTGCTACGCAGGGGGCATCAGCCACCGTCGCGTGCTCGCGCCCGCACTCGCGACTGGCCTTGTGCTGGCGGTGGCGGTGGTGCTACTGACCGATCAGGTGATGCCTCGCTTGCTTCGCGCGGTGCAGGAACTCGTGAGCAAGGATGTCACGCAACTGCTGGTGGGGTCCATTCGCAGGGGTGAATCGGTCCGGCTCGGCGCTGAGGGGCAGGAGAGCAAGCAGATCTACGCGGACGATGTGCAGGTGCTGGGGCCTGACGAGAAGACCGGTGCGTACATGAGTCTGCTGCTCACGGGCGTACTGGCTGTTGACTTTGACAAGACGGGCGCGGTGCGGGCTGAGACATCCTCGCGGGCCGCGTATGTGTGGCTGTACCGTGTCTCGGGCGGCGCGAGAGGTAGCGCGGGGGGGGCGGGCGGCGCGGATGGCGAGACTTTCACCAGTGTTGTTCTGACGCCGCGCGATGTCGTCGGCCGTACCCCGGGCGGGTTGATCGAGGGCGACCCGCCGACCTGGGTCTATCACCTGCCGAGCGGGATCAAGGACGATCCGAAGTTCTTCACCTGGTCAGAACTCGAAGAGACCAAGGCCCGCCCCGAGCGCATCAACTGGCTCGACCGCGAGCGCCGCGGGCTGGCCATCGCGCTCGGCAACGAGCGGGCCCGCGGCCTGATCGGTGCCCGCCTCGCCAAGGGTGGCACGATCTCACTCTCCCGGCCCGACGACGCGGCGACAGGGACGACCGGTCGAACGGTCACCCTGAGCGGCGCGGGGCTGGGCGAACTAGTCAAGGACCGCGGGTGGACGATCCTGCCTGCGCCGAACAAAGCGGTGGAAGTGACCACCATGCTGGCGGGCGGGCAAAAGCGCGTTCAGCGGGCCAATCGGGCGTATCTCGCCTTTGGAGGGAGTACGGAGGAAGGCCCCCGCGCGGGGACGATCTCCATCGTGCTCGAACGGGTCAGCGCCGCCATGGTGGGCACAAGCGAGAGCGACGAGCGCGACCCCGCTCTGCCCCGGGCTGGCGAGATCGCGCGGTACCAGATTGATGGTCTGACCCTTGGCGGTGACGCGAGCGAGCCGTGGGAGACGCTTCTGCGTGCATCGACCGACGACCTGCTCCAGGCCGCCTCCGGCAGCGGGGGTGAGCCCGCCGTCGCCGCGGCGTCACTTCGCCGTGCGGTGGTGCTCCTGCGGCAGGAGATCGTGAGCAAGCAGCACGAGCGGGTGGCCTTTGGCGCCGCGTGTGCCGTCATGGTGCTCTGCGGAGCGGTGACGGCGATGCGCCTGAGCGCAGCGCTCCCGCTCACGGTCTATCTGTGGTCGTTCTGGCCGTCGATCGCGTGCATTCTGACGATCAGCACCGGTCAGCGACAGGCCCATCTGCACGGTGCTCCGGGGCTCGCGTTGTTGTGGGGCGGCGTCGTGGCGATGCTCATCTACACACTTGTTCAGTATCGCTGGTTGGCCCGCCGATGAGCGACAGCACGCCTTCAGGCCGGGGCCCCCTTGCCGCGCTGGCATCGCTTCGGATGGTGGCGCTGATCGTGCTTGGCGTCACGCTTGTGCGCTTGGCGTACCTCGCTTTTGCGTGCCCCTTTGCGCTCGTCGAGGACGAAGCCCATTACTGGGATTGGTCGCGCCGATTGGATGGCTCGTACTACACCAAGGGCCCGGGGATCGCGCTCCTGATCGCGACCACCACACGCATGTTCGGCGACAATGCGTTCGGCGTGCGGGCCGGGGCGCCGATCTGTGCCGGGCTGGCCGCGCTGGCCGTCGCGGCGCTGACACTTGGTCTCTGCCGCATGGACAAGTCTTTTGACGAAGCGGGGGAACGTCGTTCGGTGCTCTTTGCGACCGCCGCGCTGCTCCTTGCACCCGTCACGCAGGTGACCGCGCTCCTGAGCACGATCGATGGCCCCTACTGCACCTGCTGGGCCGTTGCAGCGCTCGCCGGGTGGTGGGTGCTCCGTCATCCCGCGCCGGGCCAAAGACACAGTGCACACATGCTCGGGTGGGCCGGGCTTGGGGCCGCGCTGGGGGTCGGCTTCCTCTTCAAGTACACGATCCTCTTGCTGCCGCCCGGGCTCCTGCTCTTTGCGATGCTTGAGCGCCGTGCGACTCCGCGGGCGGATCGCAGGCCGCTGCCGATTGCCGGGCCCGTCGTCGCGACGATGGTGTTCATCGCGTGTGTACTCCCCGTGTTGCTCTGGAACCAGCAGCACGGCTGGCCCACGCTCCAGCACCTCCTCGGGCACCTTGGCTTCAAGGAGTCGGCGACACTCTCCGGCCCTGTGTCGTCCACCGTTCCGCTGCTCTCGCGCATCGCACAGGCACCTTTGAACGTACTGGAACTGGTCGCCACGCAGTTGCTCTTTGCCGGCCCCCTGCTGGTCCTTGCGGTCGTGGCCGCGGTGCGGCCGAGTCTGCTCGGAGCATCCGCGCCCGGCCGGGCCGCGCGGCTCTTTTTGACGTGCTGTGCCACACCCATCATCGGGTTCTATCTTGTCGTCGCGCTCGCCACCAGGCCCGAGGGCAACTGGCCCATGGCCGCGCTCATGACGCTCCTTCCGCTCGCTGGCTTGGTCGCCGATGGTGCAATGCGGGAGCACGGGGCGCGGGTCCGTGCATGGCTGGCCCTTGCGCCGGCGCTGCGACCCCGCAGCGGGTTCCTGCGAGCACGCCCGGAATCGCTGACCCAAATCATCACGCACGCTGGGTTCGCGGCGGGGGTCGTCTTCGCTCTTGCCGTGCTTCTTGCCCAACCCTTGCTCGCGCTCTTGCCATCCTGGGCGGGCCGGGAATCGCGCATTTCGCAGGGCCGCCTGATGGCCGACGCGGCCGAAATGCAGCGCGAGGCCCTGCGGAGGAGGACCGAGCGTGAGCCCCTGCTCATGGCCCAGCATTACGGTCGCGCGAGCCAACTGGCGTTCTACCTGCGTGGCCAGCCGTTCGTCTATTGCACCAACTCGCGCCAGGGAGGCCGCCCGACCGCGCAAGACTTCTGGCCCGAGCGATCACTCGATGACCCTGCCCTCCGTCGGCGCGACGCCCTGCTCGTCGGCGGCTCGCTCGAAGAGTGGTCCCTCGTCTTCGAGCAGGTTGAGCCGCTGGGGCTCATGCCCGGAGTTGAACGCAAGGGCGTACACGGGTGGGTCGGCCTTGGTTTCCGCGGGTTCCCAACCGCCCCGCGCACCGTGGGCCCGGCCCTCCAAGAATCGACCCGCTGACTGCACGCCCGGGGTTCGGCCGAAACCGGATGGATATCTCCCCACGAAAACGACTCGGCCCCGCGCTCGCCAT
>JBQTIJ010000060.1:0-3379 GCA_052388255.1 Phycisphaerales bacterium | reverse complement strand
TTGAGGCCCACATCATTCGTCCACCTGCGGAGCGGCTTGATGGCGCGTGGCGACCGCTCACCGGGCTTGCGGAGTATGGGTGGCCAATCCGGCTGGAGCTGTTCGAATACCTGCGTGACCAGGTGCGGTTCGCGGGGCTCGATGCGCTGCGGGCCCAGCTTGCTCGCGATGTTGACCGCGCGGTTCGGACTGTCGAGCGTGCCGCGGTGGACACCGTCCCCGCTCTCCGGATCGACGCCAATGGAGTGGTGTGCGCATGAAGGACACTGTCAAGGAAGACTCGACGTGGGGCAGTTCGATCGACCAGTCGGCAGCCGTCGAGTGGTTGAAGAGTCGCCGCCGCGTGGTGGTGCTGACGCACGCCCGCCCGGATGGGGATGCCCTCGGCTCAACCCTCGCCATCACACGCACGCTCCTTCGGCTGGGCGTGGAGGCGATGCCCTGGTATGTCGGGCCGATGCCGCGGTGGAGTGCGGAACTGATCGGGGAGACTCCGGCGGAGGTGCTCGATGGTCCCGCGGCCGCGGCCCTGTGCGCCAGCATCGGGCCGGGAGATTCCAACGGCCCTGACGGGGTGGTCGTCGCCGATACCGGCGCATGGATGCAGGTCGAAGACCTCCGGCCGTTCCTCTCCGGGCGCGCGGGCTCAACACTGGTGCTGGACCACCATTTGAGCGGCAACGCGTCACTGGCGGATCGCCGCATTGTCGATCCGCGTGCCGCCTCGGCGACGGAGGTCTGCGGGCCGATCTGTCGTGCGCTCCTTGGCGGCGGCCCGCTTCCGCTCGACATCGCAACGCCCCTGTACACCGGGTTGGCAACTGACACAGGGTGGTTCCGATTCTCGAACACACGCCCGGCCACGCTGCGCTTCGCGGCGGAACTCCTCGAGGCCGGCGTCAACTTTTCGCGGCTTTTCGACATGATCGAGCAGCAGGACCGGCCCTCGCGCCTTGCGCTGCTTGGTCGGGCGATGAACGCCCTCGAGTACTTTGACGGCCACCGCGTCGCGCTGATGGCACTGACACGCAAGGACTTTGACGAGACCCACGGCGATGCCGAGGATACCGGAGGGTTCGCCGCCCACGCGCTGGCGGTTGCCGGGCTTCAGGTCGCCGTCACGCTCACGGAGGCCGCTGTTCGCGAGGGCCAGGGGGCGCTGACAAAGGTGAGTCTTCGGAGCAAGCCAGGTCCGAACGCCGTCGACGTGGCCGCGGTCTGCCAGACTCTCGGAGGGGGCGGGCACGCTCGCGCAGCAGGGGTGAAGCTCAGGATGTCGCTCAATGAGGCGCGAGGCAGGGTGCTTGCCGCGCTCGGGGTTGTCGGAGCAGGCGCACCATGACCCGACCCGACCGCCCATCGCGTGAACGGGCCCGGCCATCGGTCCAAGGCGGCGAGGGTCCGGCGGCGCGCCGCCCCGGTCCGCCCGTCAAGGCCACGCTGCGCCCGTTCACCACCACGCTGTGGACGTACGAGAGCCAGCACCATGGTCCCACGATGCACGGGAGCGCGAAGTACGAAGGCGCGACGCCCTCGTGGGTCATCTGGCAGTGCCTGACGCGATACACCCGGGAGGGGGACGTGGTCGTCGATCCCATGTGCGGGAGCGGGACGACCATCGATGTCGCGCGCGACATGGGCCGGGCCGGACGCGGCTTCGACCTTGCCCCCAGCCGACCAGACATCGCCCCGGCGGACGCCCGGGCCCTGCCGCTCCCCGCGGCGTCGGCCGACTTTGTCTTTGTAGACCCGCCCTATTCGACACACATCGACTACTCGGATGACCCTGCCTGCATTGGCAAGCTTGATGCCTCCGGGCCCGACGATGGCCGGGCGTACTACGAGGCCATGCGCCGTGTTATTCGTGAGATCCACCGCGTCCTGCGCGACCGGCGGTACATGGCGCTCTACGTCTGCGATTCATGGCGGAAGCGCCGCGGCGGCGAGGCGGGTGCCGGCGTGTTCATGCCGATCGGGTTCGAACTCTTCGCGATGATGCGCGAGCACTTCAAGCCCATCGACATCATCGCCGTTGTCCGCGGGAACGCCAAGCTCGGGCAGGCAAACTGGCACAAGGCGGCCCTCGAGGGCAACTACTTCATGCGCGGCTTCAACTACCTGTTCATCATGAAGAAGGAAAGTGTCGAGACGGCGGGCAGGCGGGATTGAACATGCCGCGGGTTCCTGCGGGGATTGGCAATCTCCAACGGAGGGCTCCGCGGCAAGCGCTCCCTACCATCCGCCCCTCTCTGGAGCACTGTCTATGGAAGCCGGTATCGTCGGCTTGCCCAATGTCGGCAAGTCCACGCTTTTCAACGCCTTGACCGCCGCGAACGCCCTCGCGGCCAACTACCCCTTCGCCACCATCGAGCCGAACGTTGGCGTTGTCCCCATCCCCGATCCGCGCCTGCAGGTCATTCAGTCGTTTATCAAGACCCAGAAAGTCATCCCCGCCGCGCTCCGGCTGGTGGACATCGCGGGGATTGTCCGCGGGGCGAGCAAGGGTGAGGGCCTGGGGAACAAGTTTCTCTCACACATCCGCGAGGTGGATGCGATTCTGCACGTTGTTCGATGCTTTGAGAAGGCCCCGGGCGGTGAGCAGATCGTTCACGTTGATCAGTCGGTTGACCCCATCCGGGACATCCACACCATCGAGGCCGAGCTGATCATCGCGGACCTGCAGGTAGTCGAGGGTGCGATCGGCAAGGCGGAGCGGGCCTCCAAGAGCGGCAACAAGGAGGACATCGCACGGTTCGGAGTGTTCAAGAAGCTGCTCCCGGTTTTGACAGCGGGCAAGCCCGCGCGTTCCATCATCCGCGAAGTGACCGACCCCGAAGAGATCAAGGCCTTCCGGACGCTCGGGATGATCTCGGCAAAGCGGGTGCTGTACGTGGCGAACGTCGATGACGGCGATGTCAATGGCGAGGGGCCTCTTGCGAGCAAGGTGCGGGCACACGCCGCGGCCGAAGGGATGGAGGTGGTCCCCGTCTGCGCCAAGATCGAGAGCGAGCTTGCTGAACTCGCCGAGGCCGACAAGATCGAGATGCTCCAGAGCATGGGCATGCCGGAGCCGGCGCTCGCGACACTGAGCAGGGCCGCGTACAAACTGCTCGGGCTCCAGTCGTACTACACCGCAGGCGAGAAAGAGGTCCGTGCGTGGACGGTGGCGGTGGGGGCCACGGCGCCGCAGGCGGCCGGGGTCATTCACACGGATTTTGAGCGCGGCTTCATCCGTGCCGAGATCTACTCGGTGGCGGACCTCCAACACTTCAAGAGCGAGAAGGCCATCCGCGAAGCGGGCAAGCTCCGCACCGAGGGCAAGGGCTACGTGATGCAGGACGCGGATGTCTGCCACTTCCTCTTCAATACCTGAAGCGGG
>JBQTIJ010000059.1:0-5842 GCA_052388255.1 Phycisphaerales bacterium | reverse complement strand
AGTACGGCGAGTCCCTCCTGCAGCGCATCGTCTTCTACCCGTGTTCGTCTGACCACGGCCACCCCGGTCCTACGGGCGGGTTCTTTAATAGTTCCTTACGCCCGGGGAACTTGCCCGGGCGTTTTTTTCTGGCCCTACGCTCTGCCCCGTGGCCCAGCCCGTGCTCGAAATCCAGAACCTGAAGTTCGCCTACACGCTCTCCGCTATCGGGCAGGAGTGGGTGGTCGATCTTCCACAGCTCCGCATCGATCCCGGCGAACAGGTCCTCATCACGGCCCGATCCGGCCGGGGCAAGAGCACGCTCCTGCAACTGATCGCCGGGCTCCTCGACCCTTCGCAAGGGCGCGTCGAGATTGTCGGTCAGAGCATTCACGCCCTCGCACCCGCCGCCCGCGACCGCGTCCGCGCCGCTCGCATCGGCATGATCTTCCAGACCTTCAACCTGCTTCAGGGGTTCACCGCGCGGGAAAACGTCATGGCCGCGCTCATGTTCGGGCCCACGCCCGCGCGGACCCACCACGAGCGGGCGGGCATGCTTCTCAAGCAGTTGGGGATTGACCGGCCGGAGGCCAAGGCCGAGGAACTCTCCGTAGGTCAGCAGCAACGCGTGGCCGTGGCCCGCGCTCTCGCTGGCGACCCAGCCCTGGTGCTCGCCGATGAGCCGACGGCCTCGCTCGACCCAGAGAACGCCGCCATCGCGATGGACCTCATCCAAACCGCCTGTCGCGAGCGCGGGGCGGCCTTGCTCTGTGTCAGCCACGATCCGGGCATGGCCGGGCGGTTCGCTCGCCGCGTTTCCCTCGAATCCCCCGGTGCAGTAGCCGCCGCAGTCGCGTGAACCATCGCCCAACGCGCGGGTTTTGCTGGCCCTCGGCCCTTCTACCCGATAACCTCCACTCTGAGTCATCCGGGCACGGCTGTTGATCCGTCGCCGCGGGCCCATCGTCATCCCCCGCCCGCCCACCTGCGGCTGGTGGGTCGGAGTCCCCGGCTTGTCGAGCTTCCTTGATCGCATCCTCGGCATGTTCAGCGTCGACATGGGTATCGACCTGGGCACCTGCAACACCCTCGTCGCTGTCCGCGGCCGGGGCATCGTGCTCAATGAGCCGTCAGTGGTGGCCGTCCGCAAGGACACCAACAAGGTCCTCTACAACGGCCAAGCCGTCGGCTGGGTCGCCAAGGAGATGCTCGGCAAAACCCCCGGCGCGATCACCGCCATCCGGCCCCTGAAGGAGGGTGTGATCTCTGACTTTGAGATCACGGAGGCGATGCTCAGCTACTTCATCCGCAAGGTGAACGGCAACCGCGTGCTGGTCGGGCCGCGCGTCGTCATCGCCGTTCCGAGCGGGATCACCGCGGTCGAGAAGCAGGCGGTCTTCAACTCGGCAGACCGGGCGGGCGCCCGCCGGACGTATCTCGTGGACGAACCACTTGCGGCGGCTCTCGGGGCCGGTCTCCCGGTCATCGAGCCGACGGCGAGCATGATCGTCGATATCGGCGGCGGCACCAGCGAGATCGCCATTATCTCGCTCGGCGATATCGCCGTGTGTGAGTCTCTGCGTGTCGCGGGTGATGACCTTGACGAGGCCATCATCAGCCACATGAAGAAGACCTACAACCTCTCGATCGGCGAGCAGACGGCCGAACGCATCAAGATCGAGATCGGCTCCGCCGCCCCGACCGACAAGTCGCGCGAGGATGCCACCATGGAAGTCCGCGGGCGCGACATGATCAGCGGGCTCCCCCGCAAGACCGTCGTGACGGCCGAGGAGATCCGCGAGGCCCTCACCGAACCTGTGAACGCCATCGCCGAGGCCGTGACCCGCACCCTCGAAAAGGCCAACCCCGAACTCGCCGCCGACCTTGTTGACAACGGGCTCACGCTCGCGGGCGGCGGGGCTCTGCTTCGTGGAATCTCGGTCGTCCTGCAGAACGCCACCGGCCTGCCCGTCAAGATCGCCGACGACCCGCTGACATGTGTCGCCCGTGGCACCGCCGTCTTCCTTGAGAACATCGAGCTCCTGAAGCAGACCCTCGAGAACTCCCTCGACGCCTGACCCGAACCTCGCCCTCCTCGGTCAGGGCCGGGCGCACGACGGGGCCGCGGAGCGTGGGCAGCCAAGGACCCCGTATCAGCCGATTCTCCGCACGAACCCGCCTTTCGCAGAGCCCCGGCATTGGGTTGTTCGGTGCCCTTGCGCTCCTGCTCCTGCTCTCGACGCTCCCTCCCGCCACGCTCGGGTTTGTCGGTGCCCTCTCGGGCGCCGTTCGCGTCGTCCTGCTCCCGGAGCAGGCCGCGATCAACTGGGCCCTGCGCGGGCTGAGCAAAGCCGGTCGGGGCCCGGCCGAGAGCGATGAACTCGCGCGTGCCCGCAAGGAAGCCGCGGTCTACAAGGACCGTTTCTACCACGAAGCCGAGGACAACGAACGCCTCCGAGGCCGGATCGCCCAGCTCGAACGCTCTATCGCGCTTGAGCCCCGGGCCGCCGTGACCCCGCGCACCGTCCCCGTCATCGGCCTCCAGGCCGAGGGCAACTTCCGCTTCCTGACCCTCAAGGCGGGCCGAGGTGAAGGAATCGAGCCCGGCCAGAGTGTCGCCACCATCCGGGGCGTGGTTCTCATCGGCCGCATCGTCGATGCCGATGCCTTCTCGTGCAAAGTCCTCCCACTCAACGACCGCAACGCCGCGGCGTTCACCGCCGCCATCATCCCGGCCGAGACGACGCCCGATGGGGAGATCGGGATCGATGTCTTTGAGTCGGCCATCACATGCAATCTGGCCCCCACGGGCGATGGTCTGCTCGCCGGCGATGTCAGGGTTCTGCGCCAAAGCGAGGTCGCGGCCAACGCCAAACCTGCGCCGCCCCCGGCCGAGGGGATGATCGTGCGGCTCCGGGATGAACGCTGGCCGCGCCTGGCCCAGATGCTCATCGTGGGACGGGTCATCCGGGTTGAGAACAAGGAAGTCAACCGCCCGCGGATCGTGGTCCGCCCTCTTGACGATGGCACCCGCGAGCCCGATGAGGTCCCCGCCCTCGACACGCTCGCGGAGGTCATTGTCCGTTCACCGACCAAGGAGGGGCCGTGAACTACCTTCTCGTCGCGGTGCTTGGCTATGTTCTGCTGGGCCTCGATCTCGCGCTCCGGCCCTTTGTCGCGATCGGGGCCGCCGGCGGTGGGGGGGAGCCGATGCAGGCACCCTACTTCCTGCTTCCGCTCGTGGTCTTTATCGCCATGTACGGCCAGCCCCTTCCTGTGCTCTGGACGGGCCTTGTGCTCGGGCTCCTCAGCGACCTTGCGACCGGGCAGTATCTCGTGCATGCGACGCAGTCGACGGTCACCATCCCCGGCCCGGGCGCCATCGGCTGGTGCGCTGCGGCGTATCTTGTGCTCACGCTTCGCGCCCTGGTCATGCGGCGCAATCCCATCGCCTTCATCGTCCTCTGCGTGTTCGCGGCCGGCCTTGCGTCGGTTGTGGCCGTGGCGGTGCTGAGTCTTCGCCAGTTCTTGGGTTTTGGCGATGCAGTGCCATTCTCCGGCCGTGAACAACTCACAGCGCGGCTGGTGGCCTCCTTGCTCACGGCCATCTCCAGCGCGGCCCTGCTGCTCATTTTCCGGCCGATGGTCCCGCTCTTCGGCTTTGACGACAACACCCGCCGCTTTGTCCGCTGAGGCCAGGCCCGGCAGGACCACGCTCGACCATCGCATGAAAAACGACCCCCGCGCCCGTCCGTGGGTGCAGGGGTCATGGTCATTGCCCGCGTCCGTGCGGGCTTGTTCCCTGCCCCGCGCAGGGCCGCGGGGCGATGGTCAGAGGATCGGATCAGCCGCTCCCGCCCGGTCCATCGGCGGCCGCCGTCCTTGGCGAACCACCGCGAGCATCCGTGCTGAGCCCCGAACATCCATGCACTGCGCGTCCGTGCGCACGCACATGGGCGGCGGGGCTGCCGCGCGAAAGCGACTGATCCGATCCAAGCCCGTGCCGCGCCGTTTCCGGCGTCGGAGGTTCCCACTCATGCCCCGGGGTTCGCCCGCCGTTCCCGATCAAGCTGGTCCGCCAAGGTCCCGAGCAGTGCGAACCGTCCCGCTTCCTCGGCCTGCCACGTCTCAAGGTCCCGGACCTCAAGCCGGTTGCGGGCACCCACGATCACCAGGTCGTTCTTGAGTCGCGTGAGCTCAAGGTGTTTCCGGGGGAGCCCGATGCGTCCCGCAGAGTCCATCTCAAGCCGTTCGGCGAACCCAAAGAACCCGGCCTCAAAGTCCGACTGCCCCCGTCCGGGGGTCAGCGAATCCGTCTGTCCGTTCCCCGAGGCGAGTTTCTCAAAGCTCGTCTCGGTATAAAGCCGAATCACTCCACCCGGCCAGGGGATGGCGACCCATGCTGTTCCGTCCTGGCTGTTGTTCCACTGGTTGCGGTACTTGGCGGGAATGGCCAAGCGCTGTTTGGCATCGAGGGTGTGCTCTGAAGTTCCGATGAACAGCACGGCGAAGCGCTCCTCGAAGACGACGCCCCATTATGTGCACTTTTCTGACATTCTGCAACACTTCACGCCCCAAATGACCACGATGTGGATTGTTTGTGGGGATATTGGGTCCAAGCGACAGGTTCTCCACCGACAGAACGACTCGTTCGGGGGTGGCGGTTCCCATCGAGCGGGTTCGTCGGGGAGGCGGTTGATGGCTCGGCAGGAGACCGTGGAGGACCCAGCGGCGCAGGCCATTGGCGGCGTTTTCAGGACTCTATGAGCGGTCCCTTCCTATACTCACTCCCTCAGTTTTCGTCCCACACTCGCGGCGGAACCTGCCTTGAGCGGCAGGCGCGGGACCGGGCTTCCCTGTGTTCGGCCAATCGGCCGGCACGGCGGGCGCACTTGGTTCCGGCCTGGCGACCGGGCGGACCGAACCTCTCGGGGCGACGGCTGAGCGTTGTTGTCTTCCTCACCCTCCGCGAGTCGAAAGGTACCCGGATTTATGATTGACGAGACCCTGCTTGCCTCACTCGGACAGGACATGCGCGAAGTGGAACAGATGTTCCGCGGGACGCCCAACATCGCTTCAGGCGATATGTCGGCGCTGTTCCTTGAAGAGGCGAAGAACTTCGACGAGGGCAAGATCCTCGAAGGCGAGATCGTGGGCTTTGCCGGTGACGATGTGGTCATCGAGGTGGGGCTGAAGAGCGAGGGCATGGTCCCCCGTGATGAGTGGGACAACCCGACGGAGCTGAAGGTCGGCGACCGGGTGAAGGTGCTGCTCGAGAAGATCGATGGCGAGGGCGGGCAGATCGAGATCAGCAAGCGGAAGGCCGACCGCCAGATCAACTGGCAGCGTCTGGTCGACACCACGCGCGAGGGTGACGTGGTGGAGGGCAAGTGCATCCGCAAGATCAAGGGCGGGCTGCTCGTCGATATCGGCGTGCCCGTCTTCCTGCCCGCGTCGCAGGTGGACGTGCGCCGTCCCGGCGACATCGGGGAATACCTCGGCAAGAACGTCCGGGCGAGCGTCCTCAAGATCGACCTTGAGCGCAAGAACATCGTCATCAGCCGCCGCAAGCTCATTGAGGATGAGCGCGAGCTGGCCAAGAAGAAGATCATGGAGACCCTCAAGGAGGGCGAGATCATCATGGGCACGGTCAAGAACATCGCCGACTTCGGCGCGTTCATTGACCTTGGCGGCATCGATGGTCTGCTGCACATCACCGACATGTCGTGGGGACGGATCAACCACCCCAGCGAGATGCTCAAGATCGACCAGACGGTCGAGGTGAAGGTGCTCAATATCGATCGCGAGAAGGAGAAGATCGCGCTCGGCATCAAGCAGAAGGAGGCCTCGCCCTGGGAGGAGA
>JBQTIJ010000058.1:0-8006 GCA_052388255.1 Phycisphaerales bacterium | reverse complement strand
ACCCTCGCGCCAACAGCAATCGCCCGCGCGCGGTGGCGCGGGTGCTTGATGCCAATCGCCATCAGCGCGTTGTTCATCGTCCATTGCACATCCGGCTTGGCCGTTGCAAGTTCCCTCTCGATCCGATCGAGCAACGCGGCGAGTTCGCCCGCCTCAACCGTCCCCTTGTTCACCCCGCTCGCGGTCAGGTGCCAACCCGCGCGGGCCGTCCAGGTCTCCTTCGAGTCCATCCACTTCTCGCGCAGGGCCTCCTTCTCCTCGTGCTTCGCCACCACATAACTGTTCATCCAATCGGCCACCTGCGCACACGTCGTCGCCCTCGTCAGCCCATCAAGGTCCTTGGCAGTGAGTTCCTTCGGATTCATGATCAACGCCGCCACCAACTGCGCTTCCACATTGCCCGTCTCATGGAGCTTGAGGCCAAGGGCATGGTCGTTCCTGATCTTCTTGGCGAGCGCGCGAATCTCACCCATCGGCACACCAAAGTGATTCGCCGGCACCCCCGCCTTCTCGTTGTGCGCTCGCCGGGTCTCGTTGCCGCAGGACCGCAGGTGAGCCAAAATCTCCTTGACGGTCATCTTCGCAGGCATGGCCGAAGAATAGATGGACCGCCCGCCAACCGCCCGCGCACTCTGCCACCTCTCCCACCCGGCCCGCCCCCGCGCCGCACACGCCGCTCCGACCACCATCACAACCCCTCGGCGTACAGTCCGATCATGAAGAGACGAGCCGCAGTCATCTGTGCGATTCGGACCCCCATCGGCCGCTACGGAGGTGCCCTCGCGGCCGTCCGGCCGGACGATCTGGCCGCCCACGTGATCCGCGCGGTGATCACGCAGAGCGGGATTGACCCCGCCCTCATTGACGACGTGTACCTCGGTGCCGCCAACCAGGCCGGCGAGGACAACCGCAACGTGGCCCGCATGGCGGCCCTCCTCGCCGGGCTGCCCGTCAGCGTCCCCGGAAGCACGGTCAATCGCCTCTGCGCCTCAGGGCTTGAGGCCATCAACATCGCCGCCCGCATGATCGAAGCATCTCACGGCGACGTCTTCATCGCCGGTGGCGTGGAGTCCATGAGCCGCGCCCCCTTGGTCCTCAGCAAGGCGCAGTCGGCCTTCGATCGCGAACAGCAGCTCGCCGATACATCGATCGGCTGGCGCTTCATCAACCCGCGCCTCTCCGCACTGCACCACCCATTCTCCATGGGCGAGACAGCGGAGAACGTCGCCAAGGCCTTCGCCATCTCGCGCGAGGATCAGGACCGCTTCGCTCTTTCGAGCCAGCAGAAATGGGCCGCCGCCCACGGGCAGGACCGTTTCAAAACGGAACTCGCCCCCGTTGAGATCCCTCTCCGCAAAGGCGAGAAACGCATCGTCGCCGTCGATGAGCACCCCCGCCCTGAGACCACGCTCGAACAACTCGCCAAGCTCCGGCCCGCCTTCGTCGAATCGAATGAAGGCACCGTCACCGCGGGCAACTCCTCCGGAATCAACGACGGCGCAGCCGCCCTCCTGCTCGTCGAGGCCGGTCGCGCCGCGGCTCTCGGCCTCAAGCCCCTCGCCCTCGTCGGCGCCAGCGCATCAGCCGGTGTCGCCCCCGCACAGATGGGCATCGGCCCCGTTCCGGCCACGCGCAAAGCGCTCGATCGCGCCGGGCTGACCTTGAAGGACATCGGGCTCTTCGAACTCAACGAGGCCTTCGCCGCCCAATCAGTCGCCTGCGTTCGAGAACTGGGGCTCGACCACAACCTCGTCAATGTGAACGGCGGTGCCATCGCCATGGGCCACCCTCTCGGTTGCAGCGGAGCCCGAATCGCCACCACACTGATCCACGAGATGAAGCGGCGCGCAGTCGCCCGCGGCGTCGCGACGCTCTGCGTCGGCGTCGGCCAGGGTCTGGCCACCGTCTTCGAGAGCCCATGAACGAGGAGAAACGCGTTCCTCAGGCCATCGCCGCAAGCTTGACAAACCCGGTCCGCAGCGCAGCCACCAGTGCGTCGACGTCGGCGCGAGTCATCGGTGTTGAGAGCGCAACCGAGCCCGAGTTGATGAGAATGAACCCCGAGTCGAACATATGCCCCAGGAGGACCTTCAGCCGCGCGTTCTCGCCCGAGGTCAGATAGGCCTCGCGGTAGTCCCGCGGCGGCCGGGGCTTGAGGTGAATGCGGAACATCGACCCCGCGCCGGTGAGACTGGCGACCACACCTGTTTCGCGGATCGCCAGTTCCGTCTGTTTCATGGCATAGCGCGTCAGTTCGTTCAACGCATCGACCGCCGCACGATCAAACCGGAGCATGGCCGAAAGACCGGCCCCGACGCTCACGGGGTTCGCGGAGAACGTCCCCGAGTGAGGAAAGACATACCGGGGCGAGCGCGGGTTCAGAACGTCCATGATCTCAGCACGCCCGGCGATGGCCCCGATGGGGAACCCCCCTCCGATCATCTTCCCAAGCGCTGTCAGGTCCGGGGCGACGTCGTACTGCTGCTGGAGCCCACCGTAATACGACCGGAACGTAATAACCTCATCGAGAAACAAGAGCACGCCGTTGCGGCTGGTCCAGTCGCGCAGGGCCGCCACATACTTCGGGTCGGCAGGATTCAGGCCCACGCGATGGGGCATCAGGTCAAGGACCACGCACGCGAGTTTCGACTTCGACCGATCAAGGAGCGCGATGGTGCGGTCGATCTCGTTGAACGGGATGACCACGACCTCATCCACGGCCGACTGCGGAGTGCCGTGGACCAGCGGGATGCGGCCCGGGTCGTCGAGGGAGCCCCAGTTGGCGGAGGTCGACACCTGGCTGACCTCGAGGTAGTCGTACCCGCCGTGGTATGCCCCTTCGGCCTTGGCGATCATCGGTCGGCCCGTAAAGGCCCGCGCGACTTTCACGCCGACCATCAGGGCCTCGGTCCCGGAGTTGACAAACCGCAGTTTTTCAAACCCCGGGTTGCGGCTCCGCAAGTGCTCGGCGCAGGCGATCTCCACCTCGGTCGCCACGCTGAATGCCGTGCCGCGCCGGAGTTGATCCGTCACGGCGCGGACCATGGCCGGGTCGGCGTGACCATGGATCAACGACGCCATGTTGTTGGCAAAGTCGATCCGCGTTACACCCTCAACGTCCGTCAGCCGGCACCCTTCGGCGTGCTCAACATACAAGGGGTGCGGGTCGTGCAGAGCGGCGTTGCGGCTGACCCCGCCGGGAAGGACCTTGAGCGCCCGCTCATACAGAGCTGCGCTTCGGGTAACGTCTACATCCGTGCTCATGGGCTGTTCCCTGGGGAGAGGTGGCGGGTGCGGCTGCGTCCTTCATCGCCGCACAAGGGGCGCACCCGTGCGGTCGCGGACATACTCATACGACACGCCGGGGCTGAGTTCAACGAGGGTAAAGCCGGCGGCCGTCACGTCGATCACCGCGAGTTCGGTGTAAATCCGATGAACAACCGCTCGCCCGGTGAGCGGGTAGGTGCAGCGCTCGACGAGTTTGGGCTCGCCGGACTTGGTGCAGTGCTGCGTGATGACATAGACGGACTTCACGCCGGCGACGAGGTCCATCGCGCCGCCCACGGCCGGGATGGCGTCGGGCTCACCGGTCGACCAGTTGGCCAGATCGCCATTGCACGCGACCTGCATGGCCCCCAGGACCGAGAGATCAAGATGGCCGCCACGGATCATGGCGAAACTGTCGGCGTGATGGAAGTACGCCGCGCCCGGCAGAGCCGTGACCTGGCGCTTGCCAGCGTTGATAAGTTCCGGATCACCCGCGCCCTCGCGCGGCGAAGGCCCCATGCCGAGCAGGCCGTTCTCGGTGTGGTAGATGAGCATGCGGCCCGGGGGAACGAACCGGGCGACCAGTTCCGGAATCCCAATGCCAAGGTTCACATGGGAGCCGCTCGGGATATCGAGCGCAAGGCGCTGGGCCATCTCGTCGCGGGAACGGCCGATCTGTTCGTCGTGGGCGGTCATGGGTACATTGCTCCCGACGCGACCAGTTCCGACTCGTGCAGCGGCCGCGGCACCTCCACCACGCGATCAACAAAGATGCCGGGGGTGACCACAACCTCCGGATCGATCTCGCCCGCGGCGACGATCGAGTTGACCTGCGCGATGCTGACCTTCGCCGCCATGGCCATGATGGGCCCGAAGTTCCGCGCGGTCTTGTTGTACACAAGGTTGCCGAGGGTGTCGGCGGCACGGCCCTTGATCAGCGCGAAGTCGGCCCGGAGCCAGCGCTCGAGCAGGTACTCCTTGCCGTCAAAGTGGCGCGACTCCTTCCCCTCGGCGAGGGGCGTGCCGACCGCGGCGGGTGTGAAGAAGGCGGGGATGCCCGCCCCGCCAGCGCGGATCCGCTCGGCGAGGGTGCCCTGGGGGACGAGTTCAAGCTCGATCTTCCCCTGCCGGAAGAGTTCAGGGAAGACGGTGGAGTTGGCCGTACGCGGGAAGGAGCAGATGATCTTGGCCACGCGCTGGGCCTTGAGCAGCGCGGCAAGGCCGACCTCGCCGCTGCCGGTGTTGTTGCTGATGATCGTGAGCCCGCGTGCGCCCTGGTCGATGAGCGCGTGGATGAGCTCGATGGGGCTGCCGGCCTCCCCGAACCCGCCGATCATGATGGTGGCGCCGTCGCGGATATCCGCGACGGCCTGGGAAGGGCCGGGGGTTCGCTTGTCGATCATCGTCGTGTACCGCTCAGTGCGTCGTCAGGGAGGTGGCATCCTTCACACGCGAGTAATCGAAGAGGCCCGCCTCGTCGAACAGGACGCGGTCCTCGTAGTCATCGAACCAGATGGCCTTGGGGTTCCGCCCCACGATGCAGACCTTGCAGCGGTCCGGTGCGCTGCCGATGCTGCGGAGGAGCTTGAAGATCAGCACGCCATGCTCCGCGCCCGCGAGGCCGGGGATCGGCTCATTCGTGACGGCCACGACCTCGGTCTTGCCCTTGTAGTGGGTGATCGAAAGTCGGGCATGGGCTTCGACACCGGAGAGGCCCTTCTGCGACTCGTTGAGGATCTGCCAGGCACGCTCGATGGGAACGTTGAAGGCCTTGTAGGCGACGATGTCGCGCCCGCAGAAGAAGTAGTGGTTGTCGGCACCGACTCGCTTGATCTCGCGCTGCATGATCCGGAGCGCGTCGGGATCGTCGTTGATGTCGCGGATGATCGGGGTCTGGTTTTCGACCGTGATCCAGCCGCGGGCGAGGACGCCGCGCATGGCCGCAGCAGTGTCGGGCACCCACTGATAGAAGCCCTTGTCATCCTGGACATACTCGCCGTTGTCGTCCTTGACGAGGAACTCATCGGGGTGCTCGAAGTGCACCATGATGTGCAGGCCGACCTCGGGATAGGTCTCGTGGAAGGCATCGAGCATGGCGAGGAAGGTCTCGTCAAACCGCTTGGGATAGAACGCCATCTCCTTGGTGCCGATGCGGATCGACTCGATGCCGGCCTCCGCAAGGGCCGCCATCCACGCGGCGATCTTGCTGTTGTTGAGGACCATGGGGTCGCCGCCGGAGAGGAGAATCTCGCGGAGTTTCTCGCGGCCGGAGTCCGGGTGACGGCCGCCGTTGGCGGCGACCTTGGCGTTGAAACTGCGGATGTAGTCTGTCACCTCGGGGATCTGCGCGAGGCCCTTCTTGGCGATGGTGCCGTCCTTGCGCTCGATCTCCTTGCGCGCGATCAGTTCCTCCCGGTAGCAGAACCGGCAGTGGGCCGAGCAGGTGGAGACGGCGTAGAGAAGGCCCATCTCGTACTTGTGCAGCAGCCCTTCAACGGGGCTGTAGTCCATCTGGTGACCGGGGTCCTCAGAACCCGCGAGGTCCATGGTCTCGTCCGGGCTGGCCTTGACAAGCCGCTGCATGGGCTTGCTCTTGCGGGCAAGGTCGTAGTAATGGCGTGTGACCTTGACGGGCATGCGCTTCTCGACGTCGCGGCTGGAGCCCTTGAGCACGCGGAGCGAAACGAGTTCGTCCTTGCTGTAGAAGCTCGCCATGTCCTCGGGGGCGCGTTCATCGAAGAAGGGGCCTAACCCATTGATGATGTCGCGCTTGTACTGGGTCTCCACCACGCGATCAAGGAACAGTCGCTCGCGTTCGGTCTGCAGGTATTCCTCGGCGGATGGCATCAGAAGGTCCTCTCGAAGGGGTGCCACATTGGATCGGATTCGTCAACAAACAAAGTGGTCAACGGCGGCTCTATGGAGTGTAGCCCAAATTCGTGAAAGTGAGGTCAGAACGTGACATGCAAAGCCCCATCATGCCGACGGAACAATCCTGACACACGCCGAACATGCCGCCTCGGCCCGTATTTGCGGACGGAGTGCTTATCGACCATCTGGTCCGCAGACTTGGTTAAACCAACGGAGCGCCTCCCGGTGAACCGAGCCCTTTTGACGAGCGCGATGTCGCGAGGGCGATGGGCTCCGCCGGTGCCGATGGTTGAGCCGCGGCAACGGGAGGGTCAAGACGGGGCCATCCTCTGTCAAGGACCGGCGGCTGCAGCTGCGCTGACGAAGGACGAACTGAGGAGAGTCCTACTTGGGTTCTGGCTTGAACTCGAAGCGCTGAGGGCGGCCGCCTTTGGCGTAGCCGATCGATGCGCTCAGGCCACCCTCGGGAGAGAGCTCGTAAACGATGCGCTGAGGAGAGTCGTGGCGCGGGTTCTCGAACACGGCTCGGTTGGCACTCAACTCGGTGAGGACGAAGGTCGTCGGCGGAGTGCCGTTGGGCTGAGCGATGTAGACGAGGCCGCCGTCCCGCTCGGAGATCCGCAGGAACTCGTAAGCGACCATCTTCCCGCGCGACACGGTGCGGGAAACGGCAAGCATCGACCCGCCCAGCGGCGGGCTCCATCGCTCTTCGATCGAGGTTGTGCCCGCGGCACCTCTCGTGCCGACCCAGGCGCCGGGGAGCCATGCGAGGTCTGCGAGCGTGGCCTTGGCCGGTGCGGGAAGTGGGATGTCCTTCGCGTGGCGATAGAGCGCGAGCGACTTCATCCCCGTGGGTGGATCAACCTCCACGCGCACAAGCAGGCCCTCAGCGGTCGGGCGGAACTCCATTCGGATCAGGCCGGTGCGCGTCTCGTCCGAATCGCGCAGGAGCTCGATCTCGTAGGTGAATGCGCCGTCTTTCCATTGGCCGCGGTAGCGCGAGGTCCGGCCCTCCCGGCCAACGTCCGTGGGCGTGCCGTCGAGCGGCATGCGGATTTCGCTCTCCCGGCGCACCAGAACAACCGCATCCTTCTCAACGCGGAAGGTGAGCTTCGAGCTGGTACTTGGCTGGTGCTCGGCGATGGGGCGGCCCTCGGTGCGGTCTTCGACAAAGATCCACTCGCCGTCGATGGCGCGGACGTCGTCACCTTGGGCTGCGGGACCTTGAGGCAGGTACCCGGCAAAGGCCACGCTGAGGGCGGCAAGGAGTGCGACCGCGAGAGCGAGCACAGTGTGCATGCGCATGACCGATGTCTCCGGTTCAGTGGCGGGTCGAACAGAGCGTGCTCAAGAGTCAAAGCGACAACAAGCCGCGCGACCGCCGGACTCGAACAGCGTATGCCCAGCGGGGTGGGCCAACTTTTTGCGTTGCGATATCATGCCCCACGGTGCCGCATCAACTGCGATCCTCAAGGACACCCGCCATGGTCATCGCCACGCTCCGTCTGACGGCCTTGCTCTTGATAGCGATCTTCCCGAACGCTGCGGCTGCAGAGCCGCCACCGATGAAGGTCTTTGTTCTCGCCGGGCAGTCGAACATGGCGGGGCCGGCCGTTGTCGATCTGAAGGGGAAAGACTACAACGGCGGAAGGGGGACTTTGGTTTCGCTGTTTGATGATCCGGTGAAGGCACCGATCGTGGCACACCTCCGAAAGCCGGATGGGTCGTGGCGCATCCGCGATGATGTGTCTGTCCGATGCACGCCCGTGGACGTGCCCGGGGCTGTTGGTCCGCTTGACGGTGGTTGCACGCCTCTGCAAGGTCGCAACCTCTGCGGTCCGGAACTGCGGTGGGGAGATGTGCTCGGC
>JBQTIJ010000057.1:0-3232 GCA_052388255.1 Phycisphaerales bacterium | reverse complement strand
TTCCTCTTCAATACCTGAAGCGGGCCAAGGTCCGCCGGGGTGTCCATACCATCGCCCATGAGCGAAATCCCCGGCATGCCGCAGACCAAGGCGGAGAAAGTCACCTACGGCTCCTATCTCAAGGTCCCGCAACTGCTCTCGCTACAGCAGCCGCTTTCGCGGCCGGAGCATCGCGACGAGCTCCTGTTCATCATGAGCCACCAGGTCTACGAACTGTGGTTCAAGCAGGCCCTGCACGAACTCGAAGGGGTCTGCCAGTACCTTGATGCGGACAACACCGAGCGGGCCATCAACCTCTTCGAGCGGGTCCACGTCATCCAGCACTTGCTCATCGAGCAGATCGCCCTGCTCGAGACCATGTTCGGTGTTGAGTTCAACAAGTTCCGCGACAACCTGCGTCCGGCGAGCGGCTTCCAGTCGGTGCAGTTCCGGCTGCTCGAGTTCATCAGCAACGCTAAGAACCCGCGCATGGCCGAACTCGTCGGCGATGATCCGAGCGATACGGCGAAGATGCGTGCGTTCCTGGCCCGGCCGACGATCTTCGACCATCTCCTCCGCCACCTTGCTCGGCGCGGCGTGCCGATTCCCGCCGATGTCCTGAGCCGCGACACCGCGCAGATTTACGCCGGCGATGAGCGCGTGGCCGAGGCGATCGCGGGGCTCTACCGCTCGCACGAGACCACCTGGCCCCTCTTCCGGCTCTGTGAGCACTTCCTGCAGTATGACGAACTGCTGAGTCTCTGGCGTTTCCACCACGTGAAGATGGTGGAACGGATGATCGGCGGCGGCGTGGGCACGGGCGGGTCGTCGGGGGCCAAGTACCTCATGGCCACGGTCTCGATCCGGCTCTTCCCTGACCTCTGGGCCGTGCGTGATCGCCTCGGCGCGACCTACTGACCGCGCCCTTTCGACATACGCTCGTGCCTATGTCCAACGAACACCTCCGCACCCGTGATCTGGTCGTCTCGCCGGGCGACGATGCCCCCGACTTTGAGCTGCCCGACCAGAACCGGGCGCCCTGGAAACTCACGACCGCGCTCAAGAACGGCGACGTGGTTCTGTGCTTCTTTCCCATGGCCTTCACCGGCGTGTGCAGCACCGAGATGCGCTGCGCCAGCGACGAAATCGCGCGATGGCAGGCCAAGGGGGCCCAGGTGGTCGGTATTTCCTGCGACTCCTTCGCCGTGCTCAAGGAATGGGCCCAGAAGGAAGGGTACAAGCAGCCCCTGCTGGCCGATATGCACCGCGCTGTCTGCCGGGCCTATGGCCTGTATTGGCCCGACCTGAACGTCGCCTGGCGCGGCACGGTAGTGGTCGGGCGTGCGGGGAAGGTCCTCTGGTCGCAGCGGCGCGAGATCAAGGACGCGATGCAGTTTGACGACGTGCTCGCTCGGCTCGGTTGAATCGCTCTCGGGCCCCGCCTCACTCGACGCGCTTGCGCTGGGTCTCGCGCGAGAGAAAGGCCTTCTCGCGCCGCGAGAGCGCGCCCATGCCGTCTCGGGCGATCTTGGCGAGGATCCGGTCGAGTTCCGCTGCGTCCTGTAGCGCCTGGGCCTTTGTTGCCTCGTCGCGCCGCACGGCGACTCGGTGTCCACCTCGGCCGGAGGGTTGCTCCCGCCATCGTAAAGACTCGGCGAAGGGGGACTCCTCATCGAGCGAAGGGTCGCTCGATGCAAGCGAGAGTTTCTGTTGGTAGCACGTGAGCCCCGCGAAGAGCGCGATCCCCATCAGCATTCCCTGCGCGGTCAACAGCCCGAAGACGCCCACGCCGATCGCACACACCAGACCGAGTGTGGACGCGGTGGTCATCGAGCGCCGCCAGGTCCCCTTGCGCCACAGCAGAGTCTGCACGATCCGCCCGCCGTCAAGCGGGAACATCGGCAGCAGTACGTTGAAGGCGAGCAGGCCAGTGTTCGCATAGTGGAGCCACCAGATGAACGCGGCTCCCGGATTCCGGAACCCCGATTGCGACAAAGTTCCAAAGGGGTCGATCGGGTTGAAGAGCACAGCGCCCCACCCGCCGCCAAGCGCAAGCACCGCACCGCCGAGAATCGGCAGCAGCACAACGTTCACCAGCGGCCCGCCCACCACCGTGATCAGTTCATCGCGCCACGTGTGCGGCGGCCGGCATGAGGCGAGCCCGCCGAGGGGCCACATCAGAATGTCGTCCGCCTCGCCTCCGACACGCCGGCAGGCGAGGCAGTGGCCGTATTCGTGAAGCAACACAAGCACAAACAGCCCGCCAAGTCCCATTGCCGTCGAGAGGGCCACGCCCTTGGCCACACCGATGATCATCTGGACGACCATCAGGAGCACGAACAGCAGATGGATGCGAACAGTGATGCCCCCGGCGCGGTAGAGCGTGAAGGCCCAGTCGTTGAACCGGCCTCCGCCGCCACCGAAAAGCCGACGCAGCGACGAACCCCGGCCCCCGCCGGAGGATCCATCGTCCCCATCTTCTGAACGACCTTGGCTGGAGAATCTGCCCATCTACAAGCAAGGTTATCGGCGCAGTTCGCGCAGAGGTTGAGCACCCTCAACGCACGCGGACGACTCCGCGGCGGATGGCGAGCATCCATGCAAGGATCGACTTGCCGTCAAGCAGATCGCCCTGATCGATGGCTTGTTCAACCTGTGCCGTGGTGTACGGCTGGACCTCGATCTGTTCATAGGGTTCGAGCTTCTGCCCGACGCTCAAGAGCCCCCGGGCGACGAACACCTGCATGACCTCGTCGGAGAGGCCGGGCGAGGTGTAGAACGTCGCCAGGCGCTCGATCGTGTCGGCCCGGCATCCTGCCTCCTCTTCCAACTCGCGGGCGGCAGTCGTCTCGGGGGATTCACCGGGTTCGAGGGTTCCCGCCGGGAACTCGAGCAGAGCGCGGCCGAAGGACGCTCTCCACACGCGTATCAGCATGAGCCGACCGTCGGGCATGATCGGCAGAATGAGGCAGGCACCGGGGTGGCGGATCAGGTGGCGCGTCTCGACATGCCCGCTCGGATGGGCGATCGTCAACTCCTCGTAGTTGAACTTCTTCGCGTGGACGAGGGTTCTCGCGCACGTGATTGTGGGTGAGGAATGGGGTGGAGTGTCCGGCACAAGGAAGGGTAGCGTCCGCCCATGCGCGCCCAGCCCGTGCCAAAACAGTCCGCGGCGGCCGTCCCCATCAGGGAGGCCCCCGCGGCAATGGGTGGGGAGGGGGTAGGACCCCCCTAGGCGTAAGCCCACCGCATT
>JBQTIJ010000056.1:0-1841 GCA_052388255.1 Phycisphaerales bacterium | reverse complement strand
GGTCATCTTCATCGATCTCCGGTCCCCAGTGGCTCGGCTCTCTTCAGCCACAGAGAGCATTCACCCAGCGCTGCGAGGCCTTCGTCTTCCCTCATCCGTCGCGATCTATGCACTCTGTGCTGTACGGTCGACGAACGACCCGGAGCGCATTCAGTTCCCCAACCTCCTCGAATGGAGCGATTCGGTCGCCCCAACGGTTCGGGCCGTGGTGCTCGACCTTGGCGACCTTGACGCGCTCAGCCCCGAAGCGGCGTTCGAACTGAACGCCGCGGTCGAACGGCTCTGGCTCCAGGGGCGGCGCCTGGTGCTGACGGGCCTTGCGGTCTCTCGCGTTTCTCAGCTCCTTGGAGGAGTCGGGGGGTCGGCAATGGGTGCGGTGGTGCTCTGCCCGGATCTTGAGCTTGCCGTCGCCCGAGCCCTTGTGCTCGCCGGGGAGGTCCGTCCTTGGGTGGCGAACCCCCCTGCGAGCTAACCGGGCGCATCGGCTTTCTTTGGGCGCCGGTCTTTCTACAATCGCGACCGTTCTCCACTTCCCAGCCCCTCGGCAGGGAACACGGAGCCCGAGTCGTTGCGTATCTGGAGTCGCCATGCCAAAGTCCACCGCCGTCCGTTCCCTCCTTCGCGCTGCTCTCCTTGGGCTGGGTGCCGCTGCGCTGGGGCTCGGCGCAGGGTGCTCGTCGTCGCCCGGCGAGCGGCTGAGCGGGTCGTCGCTGGGGAGCTTTGGCGAGGAGGCCAACGCGTCGTTCGCCAAACTCGGATATCGCCCGGTTTGGACCGGCTTTGCGACAGTCACGGGCGGGGCCAAGCTTGAGTCGCTCACGGTTCTTGGCGACGTGGTCGCCGGGCAGGACACCCGCGGGGCGTTCTCGCTCATCTCTCCAACGGGCGGCGAGACCCGCTGGGCGACCACCGTCTCGACCCCTCAGACCCGCTTCCTTGGGTCGCTGCGGGAGCCCGGCCAGGTGGTCATCTGCAGCGACAACGAGGCCAACTTCTACGACATCGATACCAGCACGCTCGTCGCGAAGCAACGTTTCTCGCGCCTGATCAACACTCGCCCGGTGCAGTTCGGCCCGGTGCTGGTAGCCGGCACGGCGAGCGGCGAGGTGCTCGGACATCTGTTGACCACCGGCATCCGAGCGTGGACGTACGGCGTCGGTGGCTCGTTCGAGACCAGCCCCGTCCTCCTTGACGATGGCATCGTCGGTCTTGTCTCCAGCGCCGGTCACGTTGTCTTCATCAGCGCCTCGGACGGCAGCTCGGCCTCGCGTCATCGGTTGGCCGGTGGCATCATCGCCGATCCTTGCGGCGTGGGCCGCACCATGTTCGTCGCCAGCGCGGATCAGTCGATCTATGCCTTCGATGCCTACTCCCCGCGCCCGCTCTGGCGGCGTCGCACGGAGGCCGTCCTCCGCGAGTCCCCCGCTTATCACGCCGGCAGCGTGTACGTTTCCATCCCCGGCGTCGGCTTCAGTGCGCTCGATTCGTCGAACGGTAGCATCCGCTGGTCAACCCCCGGTGTTTCCGGCAAGCTCGTGGCGATCAACAGGGGCCGCCTGGTGGTGTGGAACGGCCGTGAGGTGGTAGTGCTCCTCGCCGAGAAGGGTGACATCGTCGAGCGGCAGGAACTCCCTGGCGTGACACACTTTGTCCCCGACGCGTTCATCGACGGCAATGTCTACCTTGGCTCAGACGACGGCACGGTCCGCAAGATCGCCCCTCGCTGAGCCGCGCTCGCCGTTCGTTCTCCGCCCTTGTTGGCCAAGTTGCAGCCGCCGGCGCGGGCGACCGCTTCCGGGGCTGAGGGTCGCCCATGCCAGATCTCATCCAAGTCCGCCGCG
>JBQTIJ010000055.1:0-11247 GCA_052388255.1 Phycisphaerales bacterium | reverse complement strand
AGCCGGGCCGGGGGGGGCGGGGGGGGCGGGGGGGGCGCGGGAGGCGGGAACGGCGAGGGCGGCGGCCTCAACATCGAGCACGGCCACGCCAACATCATCGCGGGCAACACCTTCGCGAACAACGGCGTCGGCGTCGCCCTCTGGGATGATGATGACGGTGCCCTGCTGCGCACCCCATGGGCCATCGCCAACCACAAGGGCTCTTCCGGCAACCGCATCGAGCGTTCGACGTTCACAGATGAATCGATCGCTATACGGCTCCGCGCCTCGGGCACCACGGGAATCACGCTCAACACCTTTGAGCGCACAGGGAAGGAGGTGGACACCGACGTGCAGAGCACCCCCCAGCCCTTCCACCTCATCGCGGGCGAGTTCCCGCCCCTGCGCATCGAACCCCTCGGCGAGACCCGCCCCATCGGCGCGCGAGCCGCCCTCGCGGGCCGTCACAACATTCTTATGACCGAGTGGGGCCCTTGGGATCATGAGTCGCCCCTTCTCAGACGCATCGAACATAAGCAGCCCCTCCACACCTACGCCCTCTACCGCATCCCTGACGGCGACCTTGAGGTCCGCCTCGAGAGCCCCGGAGGCACGGAAGCCGCAGGCCTCACCGCCCTCGCCTCACCCCCGGACCCCGCCTCCCCCGCACCCGACGGCCGCATGCTCGAGGTCCGCGTCGCCACCGATCTCCCCGGTGTTCATCCGTACACACTTCATGTCAACTGCGGCAACTTCAAGGGCCAAGCAACCGGCACCCTCGTCAACACCCTCTGGACCGCCCGCTTCTTCCCGTGGACGCGCGACCCACGCACCGATCTCCCCGGCTGGCGGACCGAGGCCGAGACCGCCGGCGCATCCTGCGAACTCGCCACCTTGAAACTCAACTATGCCAACGACGGACCCGCCACCCTCAAACTCGCCGCCACCATCACCGACGCCCACATCCCCGCCGACCGCTTCGGCATGATCGCCCGCACAACGCTCCCCCTCACCCCCGGCTCATACCGCATCCACACCCTCTCTGACGACGGCATCCGCATCACCGCCCGCTTCGGCGGCCTCGGCATCGAGGAGCGACAAGAAACCCTCCTCGAAGACTGGACCCATCACGCCCCCACCCGCCACTCCGCCCTCCTCAAAATCCCCGGCAACCCCGCGGCAACAACCCGCGTCCCTGTCGAACTGATCGTCGAGCACTTTGAACTGGATGGGTACGCGGTGCTGGAAGTGAGCATCGTGCCGGAGTGATGTCCGCTCGGCTCTCTTCAGCCCGGAAGGCTGCAACGCTCGTAGACGAGGGCCGAGGCACTACGCGACGACACCCCCCGCAACTCTCGCGTTCGCGCCTCTTCAGCCCGAAGGGCTGCAACGCCTGTAGCCGGGGGTGAAGGAGCCCGGCGACGACACCCCCGGAAAAGCGCCCCTCATTTCCATCAGACGCCGAAGGCGTCATCGTAAGCTCGGCCCAACGCGCGCTCGCACAACGTCGGCCACGAGCAGCCCTTCGGGCTGCGACGAACAACATAATGATGGACAGGGTGGCTCTCTCTACGGGGGTGTCGCTCGCAGACTCGCTCCACGCCCCGTCTACGAACGATCAGGCCTTCGGCCTGCGAGCGTCGGCAACGGGCACCCCGCTGGTATAGCCCCCTCCGGTCTGGGCAACCATGAGTGTCGCCGGTGGTACAGGCAGGCCAGACCAGACCCGGTGTCGGCTCGCCCATCTTCAGCCCGAAGGGCTGCAACGTCCTTAGCCGGGGGTGGAGGAGCCCGGCGACGACACCCCCGGAACATCCCCACAAACTCCCGCAGCCCGAAGGGCTGCACGTTCAATCACTCCCAAATGTACCGCTCATCCCATTCGACGCCATTCCTCTTGAGGAACGCCCGCACCTCATCCTTGAAGTCGATCGTCCGGTGATGCTCCTTCTGGCTGCCGATGTAAGCCCGAAGAGCATCCACGCCCGCCTCGCCGACCGAGACACCGAAGTAGCCGTCCTGCCACGCAAACTCCCGCAGCGCGGCATCACGCCCCTTGATCCACTTCGAGGAATCGCGTTTGACTTCAAGCATCAGATCCGACAGCGCGACCGTCTTGCCGAGACTGACCAGCATGTGAACATGATCCGCCGTCCCGCCCATCGCAAGGAGCGATGACTCCATACGCCGACAGATGCCGCCGATATACGCGTACAAGTCCGCCTCGATCGCCTCGGGAATCATCGCTCCCCGCTTCTTGGTCGAGAACGTGATGTGAAGCAGGATTCTCGTCAGCGTGGAGGCCATACGAAGAAAGTAGCCGAGTCCGGGGCCAAACGCTGCAACGCAAAGAGCCACCAGCCAAGCACGCCCCAAGGACAAGAGCACCCAGCGCCAGCACACCCCGAACGGCTGATCGTGGGCTTCACGCTCTTCGCGTTCGCATACCCACCCCATCCTCCTCAAAACCCCGCCGCCACCAACCACTGACTCGGCAACCGCTCAAGCGCGCCGGAGATGCTGATCAAACTCTCCATGCTCGGCAGATGCGTCCCCCGTTCCACGCTTGAAAGTTGGCTCACCGAGACTCCGCTCGCCTCCGAAAGGTCCTTGAGCGTCCAGCCCCGCTCCGTCCGCGCCACCCGGATCTGTCGCCCCAGCTCCGCCCGCAGTCGATCCTGCGGCCGTCGGCCCAGCCCGAGCGCTTCGGCCGCCTGCGCCAGCGTCTTCTTCAGGTCACCGGGCGAGAAGGGCTTCGCCAGATAGTCGTAAGCATCCTGCTTGAAGGTCTGCCGCATCGAGTCCATGGACGGATACCCCGTCACCACGATCACACACTGGCGGGGCCAGCGACGGCGGATCTCGGCGAGTACATCCTCCCCGCTGTGCCGCCCCATCTTGATATCGAGCAGCACCACATCCGGCAAGCGGGCCTCGCAGGCGGAGAAGAACTCCTCCGGCGTCCCCACCGCGCGAACATCGTGCCCCTGCGATTCGAGCAGGCGCAGCACATACTGGCGGAAGTCCGCATCGTCGTCGAGCGCGACAATCGAGAGCGCGGGGGGCGGGAGAACCACGGATTCTGCGCTGGGGGCACCTTCAGGCATGGGCGATTATTCGCGCTCGCCGGCCAGCGCATCGCGCATAAGCGTCGCGAAGGTCCCCATCGCCGCAGGGGAGTCGGGCTCCGCCTCGCGCCCGGCCGTCCGGGAGGTGTATCCGCCGTCTGCACGCAGGTCCCAGCGGTTGCGCTGGTCGGCGCTCATCACTTCGATCATGCGCCACAGCCGGGCCCGTGCCTCGCGGCTGCTCACCGGGCAGATCGCCTCCACCCGCTGCTCCAGGTTGCGGTACATCCAGTCCGCCGAACCGATGAACCACTCCCCATCGAGCGGGTCGGGCTTGCCCGCGCCAAAGTGGAAGACGCGCGAGTGCTCAAGGAACTGCCCCACCACCGACGAGACCTCGATGTTGTCAGAGAGCCCCCGCACCCCCGGGCGCAGGCAGCAGAACCCGCGCACAAAGAGGTGGATCCGCACCCCCGCCTGCGAGGCCCGATAGAGGTCGCGCGTCACATGCGGATCCTCCAGCGCGTTCATCTTCGCGATGATGCGCCCGCCCACGGGCGAGCGCCCCGCCGCGTGCTCGCGCGCGATCTCCGCCTCACGCTCGATCATGTCGCAGAACCCGCGCTTGGCCGTTGATGGTGCCACGAGCAGTTTGTTGTAGTTCTTCTTGAGCGAGCGACCCGTCAGCAGGTTGAAGAGGTCCGCCACGTCCTCCGTCAGGGCCGGGTCACAGGTAAAGAGCCCAAGATCGGTGTACACCTTGGCCGTGGCCGGGTTGTAATTGCCCGTCCCAAGGTGGGCGTAACTCCGCAGGCCGTCCCGATCGCGCCGCACCACAAGGGCCGCCTTGCAGTGCGTCTTCAGCCCCACCACGCCATAAGCCACGTGAACACCCGCGCGCTCAAGCGTCTGCGCGAGGCGCACGTTCCGGCTCTCGTCAAACCGCGCCCGCAGTTCCACCAGGCAGGCCACCTGCTTGCCGCTCTCGGCCGCGCGAATGAGCTGCTGCACAAACGGCGAGTCCCGGCTCGTGCGATAGATCGTCTGCTTGATCGCCAGAACATCCGGGTCCGCCGCCGCCTCCGTGATGAACCGCTGGGCCGACGCCTCAAACGATTCGTACGGATGGTGGACCAGCACGTCACCCTCGCGGATGATGCTGAAGATGCTCCGGTCCTTCTCCGCCAGCCGCGCGGGCACCACCGGCGTCCACACCGGATGCCGAAGCTCCGGCCGCGGCAGTTCCGCGATCTCGTTCAGCGTGCGGAAATCGAGTAGTCCGAGCGAAGGGTCCGTGTCCTCGGGCTTGATCGCGAACATGTCCACGATCTGCCGCACCAGGGGCGGCGAGCCCCCCTTGGCAACCTCCAGCCGCACCACCCGCGCAAACCGCCGGCTCTTGAGCTGTGTCTCAACGAACGACAGCAGGTTCTCCGCGTCACCCGCTTCGTCCTCCTTCCCCGCGTCCGCCGCCCGCGTCACACGGAAGGGCACCACCTCCACGATCTTCATCCCCGGGAAGAGTTCATCAAGGTTGTGCCGGATGATCTGGTAAAGCTCGACAAACCGGCCCCGCCCCGGCTCGGCCTTCACCGCCCCATCAAGCTGCGGCACCCGCACCCACTGCGGCATCCCCTGCCCCTGCGGCACTTTCACGCGCGCAAACAGCAGACCATCCTTCCCCGGTTCCTTCAGCGAGACACCAAGGTTCTGCGAGAGGTTGGAGATGAACGGGAACTTGTGCCCCGGATCGACCGCCAGCGGCGTAAGCACAGGAAAGACATTCCGCCGGAACCACACATCAATCCGCGACCGCTCGTCATCGTTCAGTTCCGAGTAGTTCAGAAGGTGGATCCCCTCCGCCGCCAGCCCCGGCCGAATCGCCCCCTCAAAGACCCGGGCCTGCTCCCCTTCAAGGGCCTCAAACTGAGCCCGCACCGCCGCCCGCAGCGGCTCGGTCGCGAGCCCATCGTCCACCTGCTCCACCTTCGCGTCAACGGCTCGCTTCAGCCACCCCACGCGCTTCATCACGAACTCATCAAGGTTGCTCGTAAAGATCGCCAGAAACCGGGCCCGCTCCAGCAGCGGGAGCCGTTCGTCCATCGCCTGATGGAGCACCCGCGCGTTGAACTGCAGCCACGAGAGATCGCGGTTGAAGGTCCTCACCCCCGGCCGCACATCCGGCCGCAGCGGATTGATCGGGAAGGTCTCCTCGCGCACCTCTCCCCCCGGCGCATCGTCACTCACCACCGGCCGCAGTTGCAGCACCGGCGCTCCACCGTTCTTCGGGCGCGCACCATTGCCCCGCCCCCCTCCAGGGCTCGCCGGGCGAGGCGTCGGGTTCGGTTCACTCTGCGGCTTCACGCTTTGGTCCAAGTTCATACACCGCGGCACATCCCACCGCTTCCGTCACGCGCACACTCACCACACGTGACCCTCCATGTTTCGGTTCTCGGGCCATCCGAGTTTGGTGCCGCCCCGAAAGTTCACACGCGATATGCCGCGCCACTTCCTCTGCCGACGGATTCACCGAACGCCCCCCTGACCCAGGGCGGAACGGGCTGACCTCGTTCAGGTTCGCGTTCTTGAAGGGCCGCACCACGTCCTCAAGATCCGCCTGCACCGCATGAAAATCACACAGCAGGCCATCCTCATCGAGTTCCGGCCCTTCAACCGTCACCGTCACCCGCCAGTCATGCCCATGGATCGCCTCGCGCACACCCCGGATCACGAGCGCATGGGCCGCGGAAAACACGCTCTCAACCGTCAATCGAAACATCAGATCCCATCATATGTGGCCCTCGCCATGCCCACTCAGAACGCGATGCCGTCAACCCCACCGCGCCCCGCTTACGCTCGGCTGTGCCGAACCCCAAGGGCAACCCGACGCCCCCTCGCACCGATCAACTCCTCCGCGCGATCGAGCATGTGCAGGCCGAGCGCCCCGACCAGGCCATCCCTCTGCTCCGCCGACTCCTCGCCGCGGACCCTGCCAATGGCCACGCCCATCGCGTGATGAGCAACGCCTATCTCCTGAAACTCCAGCGCGATCCAGCGATCTATCACGCCCGCCTTGCTCTCCGCCATGCCCCCGCCGGCGATGCTGAGTTCCTCTTCGTGCTCGGCCGCCAGATGCGCCAACTCCTCCCCGGAGATGAGGTCGCCCCCGTCTTCGCGCAGGCGGTCGAGATCGCCCCCTACCACGTCGGCGCGTGGATCGGCTGGACCGAGGCCCTCATGTTCGCCATGCGCTTTGGCGAAGCCGCCGCCGCCGCCGAGCGCGCCCTCAAACTCCACCCCACAGATCCCGCTCTCACCACCAACGCCGCCGTCGCGCTTGAGAACCTCGGCCGCCCAGACGAAGCCCTCGACGGCCTCCGCGCCTCACCCATCGCCACCACCAATCCCATGGTCGCCGCGGCATTCGCCATCGTCAGCAGCCATTCTCCTCGCGCAACCGCCGCGGAAGTCCTGAGCGCCCACGCCCGCTTCGGCAAACTCCTCTGCGCGGCTCACCGCATCCCCCCGCGCCCGCTCCCCGCCCCCGGTCTCCCAAAGAGGCCGCTTCGCGTCGGCTTCCTCTCCTTTGACTTCCGGGCCCACGCCGTCTCCAACTTCTTTGAGCCCCTCCTCTACGCCCTCAACCGCGCCGCCATCGAACCCATCTGCTACAGCACCACCCACGATCCCGACCACGTCACCGCCCGCCTCCGCGCCTCGGGCGTGCGCTTTGTTGATCTCCCCTTCGTGCATGATGACGGCCTTCTCCGCTGCATCCGCGCCGATGCCCCCGACATCCTCATCGAACTCAACGGCCTCACCGCCGGCCACCGCCTCCCCCTTCT
This sequence comes from Phycisphaerales bacterium, assembly GCA_052388255.1. Taxonomy (GTDB): domain Bacteria; phylum Planctomycetota; class Phycisphaerae; order Phycisphaerales; family UBA1924; genus JAEUIX01. The sequence goes on along the minus strand of JBQTIJ010000055.1, from coordinate 4,355 downwards.
CCGCCACCGCCCCGCCCCGCTCATCGGCACTTACCTCGGCTATCCCGCGACCACCGGTGTCCCGCTCGTGGACTTCCGCCTCGTCGACGCCCACACCGACCCCACCGGCCTGCCCTACGACGCACAGTCCTTCGCCATCGAGCGCCTCGCGCGACTCGACCGCTGCTTCCTCTGCTATCGCCCGCCGGACGCTTCCCCCTCTCTCGACACAGCGCCACAGCCAGCCGAGCCCCGGCCCATCACCTTCGGCTCCTTCAACATGTTCAAAAAGGTCAACGACGACCTTCTTGAACTCTGGTCAACCGTCCTCGCCCGCGTGCCCGGCTCACGCCTCCTCCTCAAAAACTACGCCCTCGGCAGCGCGGCCGTGCGGGCCGATCTCACCACCCGCCTCGCCCGCGTCGGCATCGATCCAGCACGCATCACCCTCCGCGGCCCCGACGCCTCCACCACCGACCACCTCCACCACTACGCCCACATCGATATCGCCCTCGACACCGCCCCCTATTGCGGCACCACCACCACCTGCGAAGCCCTCTTCATGGGCGTCCCCGTCGTCACCCTCGTGGGCGACCGCCACGCCTCCCGCGTCGGCCTCTCGCTCCTCAGCGCCGTCGGACGCGATTCCTGGTGCGCCCACACCCGCGACGACTACGCCACCATCGCCGCCACCCTTGCCGACGGCCCCCGGCCAGGTCGTGCCGCCCTTCGCGCCCAACTCCTCGCCTCCCCGCTCTGCGACCCCCACGCCCACGCCCGCGCCTTCGAACGCACCATCGCCTCCGTGTGGGCAGATCGGCCCACCACCTGACCGCGCAGCACTCGCCCGCCCCGGCCCACCCTCCGCGGCAACAATCGCCGCCCATGTCCACCCCGGCCAGCACCCTCCAGCTCGCGCTCGACCACTTCCAGGCCCAGCGCTTCGCTCAGGCCGAGCCCCTGCTCCGCCGCCACCTCCAAAAGAACCCACGCGACGGCATGGCCCTCCGCGCCCTCGGCTCGCTCTTGACGCAGACCGACCGCCTTGAGCAAGCCATCTTCACCCTCGAGCAGGCCGTTCGGCTGACGCCCGAAGACGCCGAACTCCGCCGCCAACTCGTCGACGTCTACGCCGAATCCACGCTCTCCGCCAAGGGCCTTCCCCACGCAGAGAAAGCCGTCGCCCTCGACCCTTCTCACGCCGGCTCCCACATCGCGCTCGGCAAACTCGTTGAGTCAACCGCTGCTTACGACCGTGCCGAAGAGTGCTACCGCCGCGCCATCGCGCTCAACCCCGCCGAGGCCATGGCCCATTGCCACCTCGCCGACCTCCACCTCCGCACCGGCGACCCAGAAGCCGCGTTCCAGCGTGCCAAAGAGACAGCCCGCCACTCCCAGAACTTCCTCCACCAAGGCACCGCCGCCTCCTTCAGTCTCTATTCCTCTGAGCCCACACCCGCGGAGTCCCTCGCCGAACATGCCGAGGCCGTGCGCCGCATGGATCTCGTCCCCAAGCCCCCGCTCGCGCCGCTCCGTTCGCTGAACATCAGCCGCGACCCTGAGCGCGTCCTCCGCGTCGCCTGGCTCTCGCCCGATTTCATCGATCATTCCGTCTCCTACTTCGCCGAGCCACTCATCCGCGGGCTTGATCGTTCCCGCTACGAACTCGTCTGCCTCTTCCCCTCGCGCCGCGTCGATGCCGTCACCCGCCGTCTCCGTCCCCTCTTCTCCGTCTGGCACGACCTCCCCGAGCCCAACGAGTCCCTCGTCATCCGCCTCCTCCGCGAAGCCCGCGTGGATATCGCCATCGACCTCGGCGGATACACCAACTCCTCCATCCTCTGGTGTCTCCGCCAACGTGTCTGCCCGGTGCAGGTCAGTTATCTCGGCTATGCCGGCACCACCGCCATGCCCTCGATCGACTACCGCATCGTCGATAGCAAGACCGACCCCGCACCCGCCGCCGACGCCCTCGCCGTTGAGTCCCTCGTCCGACTCGATCCCTCGTTCCTCTGCTATCAACCCGCCACCGATATCCCCCCCGTCGCCCCCCTCCCCGCCTCCGATCCCGCCGCCCCCATCACCTTCGGCTCCTTCAACAACATCGGCAAACTCAGCCGCGATGCCCGCGCACTCTTCGCGGCTGTCCTCCAAGCCAACCCAACCGCGCGCCTGATGCTCAAGGACGGCGTCCTCGCCGTGGATGATGCACGCCGACGCATCGGCACCGCGTTCAAGGACCTCGGCATCGATCCCGCCCGCATCACCCTCATCGATCGGACCCCGACCCGCAACGACCACCTCGCCACCTACCACAAAGTCGATATCGGCCTCGACCCCACGCCCTACAACGGCACCACCACCACCTGCGAAGCGCTCCTCATGGGCGTCCCCGTCGTCACCCTCGAAGGCGCCACCCACGCCGCCCGCGTCGGCTCGTCGCTCATGCAATCTGTCGGGCTCCCCGGTCTCATCGCTCACTCCTCGCAGGAGTATGTTTCGACCGCCACCAATCTCGCCGCCGACCGCGCTGCCCTCGCCACCCTCCGTGCCGGAATGCGCCCACGCCTCCTCACCTCGCCCCTCTGCGATCAACCCGCCGCCGTCGCGCGCTTTGATGCCGCGCTCCGCACCATGTGGCGATCCTGGTGCGCCCAGTCCTGAACACGCACTGATCCCCTCCGTGCCTCCGCGCTGGCCCGTGGTCGCCCCCGTGTAGACTTGCCCCCGATGCCCACCACCGAGCACAACGCCCTCAGCGAGCCCCAGCGTTGGCCGCTCCGTCCCCGACTCTCTCTGCTCCTTGCCACCGCGCTCCTCTGCGCCGCGGCCTTCCTCACCGTCCTCTACCGAGGCCAATCGACCGTCGCCACCACGCTCGCCAGCGCCGTCGGCCTCAGCACCCCTGCCCCCGGGCCCGCCCTCGAACTCTCGCTCCTTCTTCACGAAACCCCCACGGGCTATGTCGTCTCCGAGCGATCCAGCACCGCGACGCAACCACCCGCCACGAACGCAGAGCCCGACACCACGCGCCCCGCCGTAGCCATCCACCTCCGCGCCGAACCCCCGCAGCGCTCCGGCATCTGGGCCCCCACACGCACCGCGCGTTCCATCCTCGTCTCCCCCGCCCGGATCGAGCCCCACCCCTTCCCCTCGGAAGCCAGCGGCCTCGCCGCCCTCGCCGCCCTCAGCGATGACCTCCTCACGCGCCGTGATTGGCGCGACTCCGCCCCCACCTTCCTGAGCGCATCACTCTCGCAAGTCCCCTTCACCCTCGTCGCTGAATCGCGCCTCCGCAAGGGATATCTCCACAACCTCCTTGCGTTCGCCCTCGCCTTCGCCTTCACCGCCTCCCTCGCCCGCACTCCAAACTCCCTCCATCGTCTCTACGACACCGCCATGCGCGAGGCTCGCCGGTTCGGTGCCACCGCCGCCCTCGGTCTTCTCTGGACCATCTCCCCCGCCATCCTCGGCATCGCCCTGCTCTATTTCCTCGGTGATATCGCCGCCGTCATCCGCACAGACCTCACCATCGGCTGGCTCGGATATGTTGCCGTCTTCATCGTCTCCGCTGGCTTCGGGTTCCTCCCCACTTACGGCCAGTCTTTCCTCGGCGGATGGGTCTTCGGCTTTCTCGTCGGCTTCCCCGGTGCCATGCTCGGATTCGTCGGCGGCTCGATCATCGGGTACTTCATCGCCCAGCGCGTCAGCAAAGACCGCGTCACCCAGGCCCTCGACGCCAACCCCAAGTCCGCCCGCGTCCGCCGCGCCCTCGTCGGCCGCGGCTTCTGGCGCACCACAGGCATCGTCACGCTCGTCCGCATCCCCCCCAACTCCCCCTTCGCCCACACCAACATGCTCCTCGCCTCCTCCGGTGTCGGGCTCGGACCATACATCCTCGGCACCGCCATCGGCATGGCCCCACGCACCGGCATCGCCGTCTACCTCGCCGCCCGCGGCTCCGCCACCGGCGCACGCGACATTCAGGACTTCATCGAAAACCAACCCTGGTGGGCCCTTCCCGCAGGCCTCGCCACGTTCGTCATCGTTCTTGCGATCATCGGGTGGATCGGCAACAAAGCCCTCCACGAAGCCACTCGCGACGCCTGAACTCCGCTCCATCCAGGCCCCCGCCCCTCACCCGCGCGCCGATCCTCGCCGCGCCCCACGGCCCCTCCGCGCCCCGCGCACCACCACCGTCGGCACCTCGATCACCGCCCCCTCGCCCACCGCAAAGACCCGATCCCCCGGCAGCGCCGCCACACTCTTTCCCCCCGTGAAGGATCCAAACGCAGGCAGGATCAGTTGCTCCCCGCGCACATGAAAGCACGCAACCCGCTCGCGCATCCGCGCCGGCCCCTCCATCACCACGACCG